>CASEFF010000032.1 GCA_949287115.1 uncultured Bacillota bacterium
GACGAGGCAGCCTGTATAGGCTGCCTTGATGTATTGGACGTGCAGTATGATAAAAAGGACGGCACGAGAAAGTTCCTCTTCGGTCTTCGGGACGGCAATACCGTCGAAGGGGTGTTCATGAAGTACAGATACGGCAATTCCATGTGTGTTTCGTCGCAGGTGGGATGCAAGATGGGCTGCAGGTTCTGCGCCTCTGCGCTCGGCGGATTCGTAAGGGATCTTTCGGCGGGCGAGATGCTGGATCAGATACTGTCTGCCGAAAGGGAAACGGGTGAAAAGATAGACCACCTCGTTGTCATGGGTATGGGAGAGCCTTTCGATAACTATGAAAACCTGTCGCGGTTTCTCAGGCTGCTCCACGATCCGGCAGGCCGGAACATGAGCTACAGGAACATGACCGTATCCACCAGCGGCATCATACCGGCCATGGAAAGGTTCGCGGAGGATTTCCCGCAGGTGAACCTCGCCATATCGCTGCATCGCCTCACCGACAGCGGAAGGAGCGCCATAATGCCGGTAAACGAACGGTATCCGCTGGACAGTCTGCTGGCGGCGGCAAGGGGATACACGGAGAAGACGGGACGGCGCGTGACGTTCGAGTACGCCCTGATAAGAGGAGAAAACGATTCGCCGGAGGACGTTGAACTGATGGTGAAAAAGCTGCGCGGCATGCTTTGCCACGTGAACCTGATACCTCTCAACAGAGTGGAGGAGACGGGGCTCGAAGGCAGCAGCAGGAAGCGTGCAGAGGAGATCGCCGAAAAGCTGGAAAGGAGCGGCATACCTGCGACGGTGCGCCGCGAACTGGGAGCCGAAATAGACGGCGCATGCGGCCAGTTGAGGCGAAAGGCGAGGGTAAAGTGAGCGCCGGAGGGCGAGAAAACAGTTGCCCAAAATATGAGCATAGTGTATAATTGTAATCAATATAAATGCGCTTGAATCAATATATCGAGGAGGTAGGATATTATGGTGAAATTACTCATAGGTCACAAGGGTAGCGGCAAGACGAGTCATATGGTAGAGCTGGCAAACGACAGCGTTGAGAAAAGCAATGGAAGCATAATATTTATAAATAAAAACCACCGACTGATGTATGAGCTCTCACACAACATCAGGGTCATATGCATGGAAGACTATGAGAATATAACCAACATAGATGAATATATCGGATTCATCTACGGCATCATAAGTTCCGACCATGATATCGAGACTATCTTCATCGACAGCATATTAAAGCATGCGGATGTTTCTCTCGGAGATCTGCCGGAGTTCATAGACAGACTCAAGGCGATCTCGCAGATATACGAACTGGATTTCGTAGTCAGCGTGAGCGCCGAGAAGGAAGAGATGATAGGCGTGAACTTCGACGGATGCGAGATACTCAACTAACGGCAACGATAAACAAAAAAAGAGAAGGCGGTGTATACACCGCCTTTTTTAAGGACATATATAAAACGACATCGATTTAAGGACGTGTACACTTAATGAAAAAAGCATATATTTACTTAGTATTGACGGCGTTTCTCTTCGGGACGATGGAAGTTGCGTGCAAGGTGGCGGGAAACCACCTGGACCCGTTCCAGCTGACGTTCCTGAGATTCGCCATAGGAGGACTGCTGCTCCTGCCGTTCGCTGCGGCGGAACTGAAAAGTAACCATATAAAATTAAACGGAAAAGACATACTGACGCTGACGGGAGTCGGCATACTGGGCATACCGATGAGCATGGTGCTGTTTCAGCTGGGCATAATGTATTCCAATGCCGCCACGGCGTCGGTGCTCATAAGCATAAACCCGCTGTTTACGATGGTGTTCGCTCACTTTTTCGCGGGAGAGAGACTCAACAGATACAAGTTCATAGTTCTTGCCATCAGCTTCGTGGGTCTTATATTCATGATAAAGCCGTGGAACATCCAGGAGGGTAACACGGTACAGGGCATAATATACATGCTGCTGGCGGCGATATTCTTCGGCGCCTACACAGTGGCAGGCAAGCTGAGCGTACAGAAGATGGGTATAATGGCCCAGACAAGCATCAGCTTCATAATGGGATCACTTATACTGCTTATAATAATACTTGTGACGGGAAAACCCGTACTGGCAGGAGTCGCGGACAATCTGCCGCTGGTAATGTACGTGAGCATATTCGTGACGGGTCTGGGATATTTCTGCTACTTCAAGGCCATAAAGGCATCGGATGCGTCGACGGGTTCGCTGGCGTTTTTCATAAAACCTGCCATAGCGCCCGTCATGGCGGTAATATTTCTTAAGGAAACGATACTCTGGAACACGTATATAGGCATCGCCCTCATACTTGCGGCATCGTACATGAACATGAGATTCCAGAAGAAAGAAGCGGAGTTCGAGGATACCCTCGAGGAGACGCTGGAAGAAAAAAGCGAGGAAGATTTTGAAGATCAGCGATATAGAGAAAGCATTTGACGGGAGAAAGGCGGGAAGCGAGGAGTTTTTCAAGTTCTTTTCCATACTGGTGCCAATGGTGGAAAGGGACGGCAGAGTCTGTCTGCTCTATGAAAAACGCGCACGCCACATGAAGCGGCAGCCGGGGGAGATATGCTTTCCCGGAGGGGAAATGGAAGAATGCGAGTCGGCGCTGGAGTGCGCACTGAGGGAGACGCGCGAGGAAACGGGCATACCGGAAGATGCCATACGCGTCATAAGCAGGCTCGATACGATATATACATACAGTAATTTTGCCATGCACTGTTATCTCGGTGTCGTGGCTCCGGAAGCGCTGGAGGATATGAAGCTCAACCCGGATGAGGTGGAGGAGACGTTCCTCGTGGATCTGGAATGGCTGATGGATCATGATCCTGACGTTTACTGGACGGACGTGATACCAAAGCCGCCGGGAGATTTTCCCTATGACGATGTCACGGGCGGAGAACCGTACAACTGGAGACATGGAAAGGCTCCGGTGCCGGTTTACGACGAGTACGACGGAAACGTCATATGGGGACTGACGGCCAGGATAACGAAGAGACTGACTGACTTGCTGAAGAAGGACATGGATCCGGAAAGCACGGTCAGATGATGCAGATGGGCGCGTGATATGCGCTGGGAGGCTGATATGTTCAGGATAGGATTGTGTCAGATGAAAGGCTCCTTCGATAAGAAGGAGAGCATGGAGATCGCCGGCAGGTTCGTCAGGGAAGCCGCCGATGGCGGAGCCGACATCATATCGCTGCCGGAGATGTGGAACTGCCCATATTCCAATGATTATTTCAGGGAATATGCGGAGCCTGCCGACGGAGAAACTGTCGGATTTCTGTCAGCTCTTGCGGCGGAGCTGGGGATATATCTCATAGGAGGCTCCATACCGGAGCTGGACGGCGGGAAGGTTTACAATACGTCCTTCTCATTCGACAGGAGCGGCAATATCATAGGGCGTCACAGGAAGGTCCATCTCTTCGATATAGATGTGGAGGGCGGCATCAGGTTCATGGAGTCCGATACGCTGACGGCGGGCAGTGAAATGACGGTCATAGATACGGAATACTGTCCCGTAGGGGTGGCCATATGCTACGATGTGAGGTTTCCCGAATGGTTCAGGAAGATGACGCTGGCCGGTGCGAAGCTGATAGTGCTGCCGGCGGCTTTCAACATGACGACGGGGCCGGCTCACTGGGATATGACCATGAAGGCCAGAGCGCTGGATAACCAGGTATACTTTGCGGCGAATTCCCCGGCCCGCGATGAGGAAGGTCCTTATCAGGCGTACGGCGGTTCGTGCGTGGTGGATCCGTGGGGACAGTTCATAGCGCACGCCGATGAGAAGGAATGTATCGTATACGGAGATATAGATCTCGACCGTGTGGAGGCCGTGAGACAGCAGCTGCCTCTGCTGAAGCACAGGAGAGAGGAACTGTATTAGGAGGATATGATGAAGAGAATTTTTGCAGTCATGGCTTCTCTGCTGATGATCGTGGCTCTGGCGGGATGCGGATCGCCGGAGGCGGAGCAGCCGGAGGAACAGATAGATTACGAGGTAGCCATGGTGACCGATTCCGGCATGATAATGGACGGAGGCTACAGCGAGGAAGCGTGGAACACCATCAGCGCATTCGGTGCGGATGAGGGTATTTCCCATAAGTACTATAAGGCGCCCGAGGCATCCGATACGGCATATATGGCGGCCATAGACGATGCCGTCGAAAGAGGTGCGAAGATCGTCGTGGCAGACGGCTATTCCTTCGAGGACGTGGTGTATAACGCTCAGAACGAGTATGAAGACGTTAAGTTCATACTGATAGACGCCGAGCCTGTCGATGAGGAATCGGGAGATACGGGAGTTGCCGATAATACGTCGGTGGTAAGCTTTGCATCGGAACAGGCAGGCTACCTTGCGGGCTACAGTGCCGTCAGGGACGGCAATACGCAGCTGGGATTCATCGGAGATGAAAAGATCCCCGCCATCATGGATTACTGTTACGGGTTCATTCAGGGGGCAGACGATGCGGCTGCGGAAACGGGCGTTGCGGCCAACGTCAGATATCACTACACGGGATCGGAAGACGACAGGGATGCCGTGCTGGACATGGCCTCCGGATGGTATGAAGACGGCATCGGGGTGATATTCGCCTGCGGCAGTGAGGTGGAGCAGCCTGTCATAGAGGCGGCCGAGCTGAGCGGCGGTAAGGTGATAGCTTCCGAAACGGAAAAGTCACAGATGTCAGATACGATCATGACGTCTGCCGTCAAGGATATATACGGTGCGCTGCGCACGCTGCTGGAAGCGTACAATGACGATGAATTTCCGGGCGGCGAGATAGAGTATTATAACGTCGAAAACGACGGGATATGGCTGGATATGGAGAACGGAAGGTTCGTGAACTTTACGGAAGATGAGTACGATGCGGTCGTGGAGCGTCTGAAGGACGGCAGCGTCAAGGTGAAAAAATACGACAGCGGGGACATGGCGTCTCTCGGGCTTACGAACGTGACGGCTGATGAGATATAGATACAGTATCTCTCGGATACAGCGTGTATGAATGAAAAAGCCTGCTTTGCGGAAAGATCCGCAGGGCAGGCTTTTAAAGTACCATTTAACATTTGTTTATCATTTCCTATTTCTTGTTCTTTTCCGTCATTGAAGATGTCCTGCTCTTCAGCTTGACGTATTCACGCGGCTCCTGAGCCGACTTGTAGGCAGGACGCATGAGCTTTCTTCCGGAAACCAGTTCCTCTATCCTGTGAGCGCACCAGCCGGAAAGTCTTGCGGTCGCAAAGAGCGGCGTCGCTATCTCGATCGGTATGCCGAGGGTGTCGTATACGAAGCCCGAATACAGATCGACGTTGGCAGGCATCGGCTTTTCCACGCCGTTGACTTCCGCATAAAGCTGAGGCGTACGCCTTTCTATGTAGTCGCACAGCAGGAAGTCGTCCAGTCTGTTCTTGCTCTCCGCCAGCTTTTTCGACATGGATTTGAGGAGCTTTGCCCTCGGGTCGGACAACGTGTATATGGCGTGCCCCATACCGTATATGAGACCTGTCCTGTCGTACGCTTCCTTCTTCAGCATCTTTACGAGATAATCGTCCAGCTTGCCTCTGTTGTTGAAGTCGGGAACGTGCTCCTTGATATCGGCTATCATGTTGATAACGGCTATGTTGGCGCCGCCGTGTCTCGGCCCCTTGAGGGATCCGATGGCCGCCGATATGGCCGAGTAAGTATCGGTTCCCGTGGACGAGATGAGGTGGGTGGTGAACGATGAGTTGTTACCGCCGCCGTGCTCCGCATGAAGTATCATGGAAAGGTCGAGCAGCTTGGCTTCGATATCCATGAATTCGCCCATAGGCCTTATCATCCTCAGTATGTTCTCCGACGTGGAAAGCTCCGGTATCGGATTGTGAAGATGAAGGCTCATGTTGTCGTAAAACGATGCCTTTGCCTGATACGCATAGGAAATGAGCGCCGGGAAATGACCTATCAGGTCGATGGACTGACGCAGCACATTTGCCACGGACGTATCATCGGGATTGTCATCGTAGCAGTAGAGCGCCAGAACGCTTCTGGCGAGCTTGTTCATTATATTGTTGGACGGAGTCGTCAGGATCATGTCGCGGGCGAAGCCGTTAGGCAGCTCGCGCTTGGAGCCCAGCATTTTTTTGAACGATTCCAGCTCCGATTTCGTAGGAAGGTTGCCGAATATGAGCAAAAAAGTAACTTCCTCAAAGCCGAACCTGTCCTCATCTATACAATTTTGCACGAGATCCTCGATATCGTACCCTCTGTAATAGAGCTTACCTTCCATAGGTATCTTGTCGCCGGAAGCATCCGTTTTATAACCTCTGACGTCGCCGATTCTCGTGAGCCCCACGACGACACCGGTGCCGTTGGAATTTCTCAGACCCCTCTTAACGTTGTTCTTTATATAAAGATCGGGCTCTATATAGTCGTTCTTTTCAACGATCTTGGCTCTTTCCTCAAGGAATTCGTGTATGAGGGAAGACTTGACCGTGTTTTTTATCTCTTTTCTGACTGCGCTTTTGACAGCCTTTTTTATGTCACGTCTCTTGCTCTTTTTCCTGTTAAACATCCAAGACCTCCTTTTACGATTAATCACAAAAGATAGTATACCATATCAGCGCAGTAAAGTAAAACATTATCAATTTGTCTGCGGAAGATATGTGGGATTGACAGCAAACAAGTAATCTTTTTTCGTGAAAAATGTATCATATCAGAAGGGTGAAGGTGTTCCTGCTGAATGATATGAGCCCCTCATCTTCCATGGCCGACAGTTCGCGGGTCAGGGCGCTCCTGTCCGCATTGAGGTAGTTGGCCAGTTCGCTGCGCCCAAGGGGTATGGTGAAGCTGCTGCTGCCGTGCTGCTGGGATTGCAGGGAAAGATAGGACAGTATCTTTTTTCTCAGGGTCTTCTGCGAGACTATCTCCAGCTTTTCCATCAGCTGTCTGTTCTTGCCGGCGATCAGGGACACCATGTTCTCTATTATGCGGTGGTGGAACACGCACGACATATCGCATGTGTGCATTATGCGATGGAACGGTATGGACAGCACCTTTGAAGGTCTTGCGGCGTAAAACGACACGGAAGAGACGGGATCGTCAGAACCGGCGAATGTTTCTCCGAAAAGCTGGCCTTCGCCCGATACCGACAGTATCGTCTCGTTCCCCCAGACATCGTGCTTTATCATGTGGACCGTGCCGGAAAGGATGATGCAGACCCACCTCACTTCATCGGATTCGATAGAGATGAATTCTCCTTTTGCGAATGTCCTGGTGCGGGCGCCAAGACACGTCAGCATGCCGCCCAGGTCCTCCTCCTTTATGCCGTGAAAGAGGTCCATATTCCTTATTTCATTGATATCGGGAGCCATTTACATTCCTCCTGTGATGAGAGCCGTGATGAACTTATGGTTTAATGAAGATTATACAATGATACGGGATGTGTTGCAATGGCAACATTGCTGCGGCGAGTACGGTGCGCGCCTGCTGCGGTGAGTACGGTGCGCCCATGCTGCGGAGAGATATTGTCGAATTTTGTCGAATGAAACTGCTTTGATATTGTATGAGCATGTAGTATAATCTGTGTATAGATTAATAGAAAAAAATGTAAATAATGTAATTAAATACTAGAAAGGAGAAGGATATGCGCAGACTCATCGGAAAAAGAGGGCGTTTTGCTCTGCTGCTGTCGCTCGTGATGCTGATGGCAGGCATTTTCATGACGACAGAGGCGGCAGCGGCGCAGCATACGGTCAGCTACAGCGGGCAGGCGTCGGACGGGACCAATACCGCAGGAAGGTTCACTGTGGGCGGGAATCTGGCGTTCTGCTGCGACCATGCGAAGATCACGCCGCAGAGCGGGACGAGGATGACAATGTCTTATGAGGAGGATGCCGATATTGCGAAGGCGCTGTATTACGGTTACGGAGGACCGGAGATGTGGTCGGGATTCAAAGACGATGAAGAGGCCATAGTGGGCACATCACTTGCGCTGGACCACTGGTTCAACGGCGGTAACGGGTACGGCAGCTCCGTATTCGACCGCTATATGAAATTCCTCGATACGAAGGACAGCAGCAGGTCGGGAACGTCGTACATATTATATACATCCACAGAGTCATCGCTGCAGAGGCTGGTGGCGGCCAACCCGCCTGTGACGATCGAGGTGACGGTGAACAAGAAGAGCGCCGATACCGACCTTACGGAGGATAACGGATGTTACTCGCTGAAAGGAGCCAGGTACGGCGTGTACAGCGGCGGTGAACTGCTGACTGCGATAACGACCAACGAGGCCGGCAAAGCGTCGGGAGAGATCACCGTGAGCGCCGATGAGGCGAAGGAGATCGTCATAAAGGAGCTAAGGGCATCGGAAGGGTACGGCAGGGACGATAACACGTATAAGAGGGACGGTACATCGGGGAAGATAACGGTGACATCCAAGGAGCCGCCTGCGGCAAATCCTGTTGATATACTGCTGTACAAGTATGATGAAGAGACGGGAAAGGATGAAGACGGTGAAGGATATACCCCTCAGAAGGGAGCTTCGCTGGCAGGCGCGGTATTCAGGGTCGATCTTTATGACATCGCTAAAGGGCAGATGCCGAAAGACGGAGACATGAGCGGGCAAGATCCGCTGGACACATGGTATTTTACGACTGATGCGAAGGGAAGGATAGAGTGGGACGAGTCGTATCTGGCGGAAGGATACGATCAGTCTGAGATCTATCGCGATCCGGCAGGCGGAGGCGGTGCGGTGCTGCCTCTTGGAACGGTGACCATAAGGGAAGTGAAGGCGCCGGAAGGATATATGCCAAACGATGAGGTATTCGTATGTCATATGGAGGCGGATGGTGAGAAGACCGTCGTGAAGACGTATCAGGTGCACCACGTGCCCGATGAGATAAAGCGAGGGGATCTGGAGCTGGTAAAGATCTCGGGAGACACGTCGGGCAGGATGGCCGGCATACCGTTCATGATAACTTCACTTGAAGAAAACGGGAAGGAAACCGATGAAGGTGAGAGCCACATCGTAGTGACCGATGATAACGGATATTTCTCGACGGCCGGTTCATTCAACAGCCGCAGTCGGGACGTGAACGGCAATGACGATGCGTGGGACGGAAAGAAAGCGGACGGATCGCGCCTCAAAGCTGAGAGGGGAGTGTGGTTCGGAGAAAAGAGTGCAGTCAATGATGAAGACGGAGCACTGCCTTACGGAAGATATAGGATAGACGAATTGCCGTGCGACGGTAATAAGGGACATGAACTGATAAAAGGAATAGAGATATACGTCACGAGAGACGGCCACGTCATAGAGATCGGCACGCTCACAAACGAGAAGATAAAGCTGGAGACGCAGCTTTGGGACAGTGAGATAAACGAGGAGCGGGAGACTCTGCCGAGAGACGGTATGGTACTCACCGACAGGGTGTCGTATGAAGGTCTGGAAAAGGGCGCCGAATATACGATAAAGGGCGTGCTGATGGATAAGGAGACCGGTAAGCCTCTGGTGATAAACGGCAGCGAGGTCGAAAGCGAAAAGACGTTTACGGCTGCCTCCGCAGACGGTAAAGTGGATATTGAGTTCAGGCTGGATGCATCGTCTCTCGGAGGTAAGAGTATCGTCGCCTTTGAGAGACTGATAAGGGACGGCGTCGTGATCGCAAAGCACGAAGACATGGATGATCTCGACCAGACGCTGGAATTTTTAAAGCCTGAGCTTAAGACCACGGCAAAGGACGGCAGTACGGGAAGCAAGCATCCTGTAAACAGCGGAACGGTCACGGTGATAGACGAGGTGGATTACAGCGGCCTTCTCAGAGGATATGAATACGAACTGACAGGCGTATTGATGGATAAGGAAACGGGAGAGCCGTTCCTTGCCGACGGGAAGAAGGTGACTGCCGTGAAGGA
>CASEFF010000033.1 GCA_949287115.1 uncultured Bacillota bacterium
ATACCTGCGTACGGCGAGAACACGGGAGGATACTTCGAGACCGTGGAAGTGCAGGTCTTCGTGAACATCCTGAGGGTCATAGATAACACGCGCCAGGACATACCCCTCATATCGGTGATGCGTTCACCCGTATTCGATTTCGATGTGAGGGAGCTGGCGGCCATAAGGATCGCGGAGCGCGAAGGCAGTTTTTACGATGCCGTGAGGGCCTTTTCGTGTCGTGAGACGGAAGGCGACGGGAGCGGAGCAGAGGAAAGGCTTGCTGCGAAAGTGCGTAACATGTTCGATACGATATCCTACTGGAAGGAACTCAGGAACACGGTGACGCTGGAAGAACTGACGAGGATACTGCTCTACGATACGGGATATTTCGATTACTGCAGCGGTCTGCCGGCGGGAAACAGAAGGATATCAAACCTCAGGCTGCTGGTGGAAAAGGCGGGGCAGTTCGAACAGGGCAGTCACAGCGGACTCTACGGATTCATCTCATACATAGAAGCTATGAAGAAGAACAACATATCCGTGGGCGAGGCAAAGATGCTGGGAGAAGGCGAGAACGTCGTCAGGGTCATGACCGTTCACAAGAGCAAGGGGCTGGAATTTCCTGTCGTCATACTTACCGGCACGGGAAGGAAGATAAGGCACAGGGGCGCAGGCAGCGGCACGATAATGCACAAAGATCTGGCGCTGGGGATGCCTCATGTGAATATTGAAGAAAAATGGCACAGGAAGACTCTGCTGCAGCGGGCCATAGAGGATAAAAAGGCGGCGGAGGAGTACGAGGAAGAAATAAGGATACTGTATGTAGCCATGACCAGAGCCATGGATCATCTCATACTGACGGGGACGGTGAAGGATCCGGAGAAGCTGGAAAGTCCCGCTGACAGGACGGATTCCTTCATGGGCATGGTATACGGATCCATGCGCGACGGGGAAGATATCATAGCCGTGCACGATGAGGAGCAGGCTGTCGCGGCGGAAATGACAGATATCATGGAAAGAGCCGTCGCAGACGATGTGTTCGGTGAGAGCGCGAACGAAAGGGACGATGAGTTCATGAAGCTCATAGACGAAAGGCTTTCGTACGTATATCCTTACGAGGATGCCGCAGGGCTGAGATCCAAGTACTCCGTAACGGAGCTGAGCAATGCCGGAAAGCGGGAGCAGAGCGGACGTGAAGGAGTAAGTGAAGGCGGGCCTGCGGGGCAGAACGCAGGGCAGACGGAACTCATGCGGCCGGCGTTTTCCATGGGAGAGCCGGTGCTCACGGCGGCGCAGAAGGGTACGGCGATGCATCTCGTCATGGAAAAGCTGGATTTCCGAAAGGCGGTATCGTCCGGCAGCGGATACATAGCGGAAGTTGCGGAAAAACTCCGCGGTGACGGCATGCTGACCGACGAAGAATTCAAGGCGATAAATGTGGAAAACATAGCGGCCTTTTTCCGCCATGACGTGGGCATGAGAGCCGCCGGCGCGGAAAAGCTGTATAAGGAACGGGAATTCATATCTTGCAGACAGATGAGAGGAACGGAAGTCATCGTTCAGGGCGTCATAGACTGCTATTTCGAAGAAGATGGCGGTATAGTGCTGATAGATTACAAGAACAGCCATATGGCGACCAGAAGCGAAGAAGAGATAGTCGAGACGTATGCAGACCAGATAAAACAGTACGGCAGAGCTCTGGAAGAGGCCTGTCATATGCCTGTCAGAGAAGCATATCTGTACCTTTTTGAATCGGGGAGATTCGTACCGGTAAAAATGTAAAAGAAATTTTCAATTAAGTGTTGACAACATGTACACGTAGTGGTAAATTTAAACTGTAGTTAGCACTCGTGGATAAAGAGTGCTAACAACGGGAGGAACGAGATGAATTTAAGCGAGAGAAAACTGAAAATATTACAGGCTATCATAGCTGACTTCATCAGGACTGCCGAACCGGTGGGTTCGAGGACCATATCCAGGAATTACGAACTTGGTGTAAGTCCCGCCACCATCAGAAATGAGATGTCGGACCTGGAGGAGATGGGTTATCTGACCCATCCTCATACGTCGTCGGGAAGAGTACCTTCCGAGAAGGCGTACAGGCTCTACGTGAACGAGATGATGCGCAAGCGCGAGCTGACGGATGAAGAAAAGGATACGATAGCCGCACAGCTCCACAGCAATGTGGACGAGCTGGAGAAGATCGTACAGAGGGCGGCTCATATACTGTCCGAGATAACGAGTCTGACGGCTTTTGCCATGACGCCGAAGCAGGATGAGGATACGCTCAAGTACATCAATCTGCTGCCGGTCGATGAGCACACGGTGGTGCTGATGCTCGTATCGGAGAGCGGTAAGGTGTCCAACACCTCCGTACACATGAACAGAGCGGCATCTGAGGATACACTCAGGCTGCTGGCGAAGACGATGACATATAATTATCGGGGAAAGACGCTGAGTGAAGCGTTGACTTTTGATATTATCAAGGCATTTAAGGCCGATGCCGAGTCTATGGCCATGTTCGAGCACGATATCGTCCCGAATTTCATAAAGACTCTGGAAGATATGCTCAATGTCAACCTTTATATGGACGGGCTTACGAATATATTTTCCATACCCGAGTACAATGATCTCGATAAGGCGAAGCTCTTTCTCGAGATGGTCAGCAGGAAGGAAGATTTTACGAGAACGCTGATAAACAGGGACAACGGAGTGATAATAACCATCGGGAACGAGAACAAGAATGAGCTTATGCAGGATTGCAGCCTCATCACCGCCACCTACCACGTTGACGGCAAGATGGTGGGAAAGATAGGTGTGGTAGGACCGACAAGGATGCGGTACGGTGAGGTTACCTCAGTCGTTGAGTATCTTACGGATAACATAAGCAAGGCATTTATGATCACGGAAGGAGACGAGGATGACTAAAGTTGATGTTGAGG
This sequence comes from uncultured Bacillota bacterium, assembly GCA_949287115.1. Classification (GTDB taxonomy): domain Bacteria; phylum Bacillota; class Clostridia; order Peptostreptococcales; family Anaerovoracaceae; genus Lentihominibacter. The sequence continues at coordinate 2,925 of CASEFF010000033.1, forward strand.
ATATAAAGAAGGAAGCGGCGGAAGAGACCGCTGCGGAAAACGAACCTTCGGAAGACGCGAAGACCGAAAAACCGGAAGACGGCACAACAGGTCAGGATGCGGAAGGCGAAGGCGATGAGGGCGCCGCAAAGGACGATGACGGTGAAAGTAAATCATCGGAGGAGGACGGCGACACCAGATACCTGAGGCTTATGGCTGATTTTCAGAACTATAAGAAACGGGTGGAAAAGGAAAAGACGGATCTTTATTCATACGCCAATGAGAAGCTGATATCCGAGATGCTGGAAGTCATAGACAACTTCGAGCGTGCGCTTCAGCAGGAGGGCGGCGGCGACGGCTTCAAAGAGGGTATGGAAATGATATTCAAACAGTTCAGCGGCGTACTTGAAAAGGCGGGGCTGGCTGAGATCCCCGCGCTGGGAGAGGAGTTCGATCCGAACTTCCACAACGCGGTGATGAAGGAGGAAACTGAAGAATACGAAAGCGGAAAAGTTTCCGGAGTAATGCAGAAGGGCTATACCCTGAACGGCAAGGTCATAAGGCCGTCCATGGTAAAGGTCGCAGATTAGCTTTCGAAATCATATATTGAGGAGGAAAATAAAATGGGAAAAGTAATAGGAATTGACTTGGGAACGACTAACTCGTGCGTAGCGGTGCTCGAAGGTGGAGACCCGGTGGTAATAGCCAACGCTGAAGGTAACAGGACAACGCCTTCGGTGGTGGGATTCGCAAAGAACGGTGAGAGACTGGTGGGCGAGACTGCCAAGAGACAGGCCATCACCAATCCGGAGAGGACGATCTCTTCCATAAAGAGACACATGGGTACCGACTACACCGTTGAGATAGACGGAAAGAAATACACGCCGCAGGATATTTCGGCGATGATACTGGGTAAGCTGAAGGCAGATGCCGAGAGCTATCTGGGTGAAAAGGTAACGGAAGCGGTAATCACTGTACCTGCCTACTTTACCGACAGCCAGAAGCAGGCGACGAAGGATGCCGGTAAGATAGCCGGACTCGACGTAAAGAGAATAATCAACGAGCCTACGGCTGCTTCGCTGGCATACGGACTCGATAAGGACGAAGCTCAGCACAAGATACTGGTATACGACCTGGGCGGCGGTACGTTCGACGTATCCATCCTTGAGCTGGGAGACGGCGTATTCGAAGTACTTGCGACAAACGGCGACAACAAGCTGGGCGGAGACGACTTCGACGAAGCGCTGCTCAACTTCATGGCCGAAAGCTTTGCAAAGGAAAACGGCGTGGATCTGAGAAACGACAAGATGGCGCTCCAGAGACTCAAAGAGGCTGCCGAAAAGGCAAAGAAGGAGCTTTCCAGCGCTCAGACGACAAATGTCAACCTGCCGTTCATAACGGTGAACGAGAACGGACCTCTCCACATGAACATGGATATAACCAGAGCCAAGTTCGATCAGCTGACGGAAGGTCTTGTCAACAGGACGATAGAGCCGATGAAGAAGGCTATGGCAGATGCGGGAGTATCCAACAGCGATATATCCAAGGTAATCCTGGTAGGCGGATCCACAAGGATACCTGCCGTACAGGAAGCCGTAAAGAACATAACAGGCAAGGAGCCGTTCAAGGGCATAAATCCTGACGAATGCGTAGCCATCGGTGCTGCAATTCAGGCGGGAGTACTGACAGGTGAAGTAAACGACGTGCTGCTGCTGGACGTAACTCCGCTGTCCCTTTCCATCGAGACTCTGGGCGGCGTAGCTACGAAGCTGATAGAGAGGAACACGACCATACCTACCAAGAAGAGCCAGATATTCTCCACGGCGGCAGACAATCAGACGGCCGTTGACATCCACGTAATGCAGGGTGAAAGAGAGATGGCTGCCGACAATACGACGCTGGGAAGGTTCCAGCTGACAGGTATACCTCCTGCTCCGCGCGGAATTCCTCAGATCGAGGTAACGTTCGACATCGACGCCAACGGCATCGTCAACGTAAGCGCCAAGGATATGGGAACGGGCAAGGAGCAGAGCATAACCATCACTTCCTCGACGAAGCTCTCGGAGGACGAGATCAACGCCAAGGTAAAGGAAGCCGAGCAGTATGCCGAGCAGGACAAGAAGAGGAAGGAAGAGATCGAAGTAAGGAATCAGGCGGAAACCCTCATATACGAGACGGAAAAGAACGTCAAGGAGCTGGGAGACGCCCTTTCCGAAGAAGAGAAGAACGATATCAACGCTGCCAAGGATGAGCTTTCCAAGGCTCTCGAGGCCAACAATATCGACGATATAAAGGCCAAGACGGAAGCTCTGACGGAGAAGTTCCATACGATCTCGGCAAAGATGTATCAGAAAGCACAGCAGGCTCAGCAGCAGGGCGCAGGTCCTGACATGGGCGGAGCGGCAGGCGGAGCCGGTGCGGGCAGCGATGCAGGCGCAGGAGCTTCAAATGACAATGTTGTGGATGCCGATTACGAGGTCGTTGATGAGGATAAGGATAAATAATGGCAGATAAGAGAGATTATTACGAGGTGCTCGGTCTGAAGAAGGGCGCCAGTGATGATGAGATAAAAAAAGCGTTCAGAAAGATGGCAATGAAATATCACCCGGACAAAAATCCGGGTGATAAAAATGCCGAGGAAAAGTTCAAGGAGATCAACGAAGCGTACGCCGTGCTTTCCGATCCGGAAAAGAAGGAAAAGTACGACAGGTTCGGTCATGCCGGAGTGGATCCCAATTCGGGATTCGGCGGCGGAGCCGGAGGTTTTGGCGGCTTTGGCGGCTTCGGTGGTTTTGAGGATATTTTCGACATGTTCGGCGGCGCCTTTGGCGGCTTTGGCGGTGGCGGCAGGAGCAGCTCGCGCCGCAACGGCCCGCGTAAGGGCAGCGATCTTCAGAAGGCCATAACCATAGATTTTGAGGAAGCGGCATTCGGAACGAAAAAACAGATCCGCATCAGCAAGCTGGTGAAGTGCAAGACGTGCGGCGGCACGGGTGCGGCTCCGGGAACATCGAAGAAGCAGTGTCCGAAGTGCGGCGGTACAGGCGAGATAAGGACTTCACAGAGAACGCCTCTGGGGACTTTCCAGAGCGTTTCGCCGTGTCCGGACTGTAACGGCACGGGCGAGATAAACGAAACGCCTTGCAAGGACTGCGGAGGCAGCGGTAAGGTGAAGGACAACGTCACCATATCGGTGAACATTCCTGCAGGTGTCGACAATGAATCGGTTATACCGATAAAGGGACAGGGCGAACCGGGAATAAACGGAGGTCCTGACGGCGATCTTTACATCGTCATCAACGTAAGACCTCACAAGCTGTTTGAGAGGCGCGGACAGGATCTGTGGCTCGAGATACCGATCACATTCGACCAGGCGGCACTGGGAGACGACATCATCGTGCCTACTCTTGAGGAAAAGGTATCGTATAAAGTTCCTGCCGGCACTCAGCCGGGGACGGTGTTCAGGCTGAAGGGCAAGGGCATAAAGAGCGTAAGGAGCAACAGGAAGGGCGATCTTTACGTAAAGGTGACGCTGGAGATACCTACAAAACTCAGCTCAAAGCAGAAGAAAGCCATATCGACTATGGCCAAGACCGTCACCAGCGAATGTTATCATAAGAAGAGCAATTTCCTTGATTCAATAAAAGAGTTCTTTTCATAACGTATTTTAGGTGTATAATATAGAGTGTGGGCTCACATCGGGTCTGCACTCTATTTATGGTCAGATGGTTTTTATTTTCTGATTGTATTTGTTTCTGATAACGATCTTGACGATCTTTAAAAATCTTGATTATTTTATTAATTGAAAAGCGGTGAAATGAATGAGTGACAAAAATGAAGTTACAGTCGGAGCGGAAGGCGAAAAGCGGCTGTTTACCAACAGATATCTGTTGAAGCTGCTCTGGCCTCTGTTCGTTGAGCAGCTGCTGGTATTCGCTGTGGGAATGGCGGACTCCGTCATGGTAGCGGGCGTCGGAGAGGCCGCGGTATCGGCCGTTTCTCTGGTGGATTCCCTGATGGCGCTGGTAATCACGATACTTATCGCCATGTCCACGGGAGGAGCTGTCGTTGTCGGGCAGTATCTGGGGCAGAAAAAAGATGTGGATGCCAACAGGGCGGCGGATCAGCTGATATTGTTCAACTTCATGTTTTCCCTCCTGATACTGGCCATCATGTACGTATTCAAGGACGGACTGATTGCTCTCATATTCGGTGATATCGAGGCGGACGTGCTTTACAACTGCGAGCTCTATTACAGCATAGTGGTGGCATCTGTGCCTTTCATAGCCATATCGAATGCCGGATCGGCGCTGTTCAGAAGCGTGGGTAATTCCAACATAGCGATGAGGGCTTCCATCGTGATGAACGTGATAAACATCGGAGGCAACGCTCTGCTGCTTTACGGATTCGGCATGGGAGTGGAAGGTGCGGCGATACCGACTCTGGCGTGCAGGATAGTGGCTGCCGGAATAATGCTGTATCTCCTCAAGAATCAGGACAGGAAGGTGCATATCAGTAAAAAGTTCGTATTCATACCTGACTGGAAGCTCATAAGCAAGATACTCAAGATAGGTGTGCCGAACGGCATAGAAAACAGCATGTTCCAGCTCGGTAAGCTGATACTGCTCAGCATGATATCGAGCTTCGGTACCGCATCCATCGCGGCAAACGCCGTTGCCAACACCGCATCTCTCGTTGCGGTACTGCCGGGCATGGCCATGGGATACGGCGTCGTATCCGTCATCAGCGTATGTGTCGGTGCCGGTGACTACGAGCAGGTGCGATTTTATGCGAAGAAGCTCACAAAATGGGTGTACTTTGTAATGGCTGTGACCAACATAGCGATCATATTAGCCATACCACTGATACTGGATATATACGGTCTTTCGCAGGAGACCGCCGATATAGCCGGCGTGCTGATATTCATAAACTGCGCTCCGGCAGTCTTCATATGGCCGCTGTCGTTTACCATTCCTAACGTGCTCAGGGCTGCGGGAGACGTGATGTACACCATGGTCGTAGGCGTTGCGTCCATGTGGATATTCAGGATATTCTTCGGCGTGTTCCTTGGCGAATACGTCGGCATAGGCGTAGCCGGAGTATGGAT
>CASEFF010000034.1 GCA_949287115.1 uncultured Bacillota bacterium
TGCTGGGCCTCAGGAAGGAGCTGGGGCTGTTTGCAAACCTGAGACCGGCTCTGCTGTTCGAAGAGCTGGCGGAGGCATGCCCTCTCAAGCCCGAGATAATAGAAGGCGGCCTTGACATACTCGTCGTAAGGGAGCTGACCGGAGGCATATACTTCGGCGAAAAGGGCACGAAGGACACGGAAATGGGGCCTGCCGCATACGATGTGGAGCAGTATTCGGAGGGCGAAGTAAGAAGGATAGCCGAGGTCGCCTTCGACATGGCGTCGAAGAGAAACGGCAAGGTGACCAGCGTGGACAAGGCCAACGTGCTGGAAAGCTCCAGGCTGTGGCGCAGAATCGTTGCGGAAGAAGGGGAGAAGCACCCTGACATAGAGCTTGGCAATATGTACGTGGACAACGCCGCCATGCAGCTGGTGAGAAACCCGAGGCAGTTCGACGTCATCGTCACCAGCAATATATTCGGAGATATCCTTTCCGATGAAGCCAGCATGATAACGGGATCCATCGGGCTGCTGCCGTCGGCAAGTCTTGCGACGGGCAATTTCGGCATGTACGAGCCGGTGCACGGATCCGCGCCGGATATCGCGGGGAAGGATATGGCAAACCCTATGGCGACGATCCTTTCGGCGGCTATGATGCTGAGGTACACGTTCGGACTCGGAAAGGAAGCCGACGCCGTTGAAGCGGCCGTGAAGAAAGTTCTGGCTGACGGATACAGGACACACGACATAGCGGCGGCGGGAGAAAAGGCCATAGGAACGGCCGAAGCCGGAAGACTGATAACGGAGAACATAAAATAAAAAGGTGCGCGGCGCAATGATTATCTTGCGGCAAAGTGAGATAATATTGTAAATTTTTTCGAAAATTCAAAAACTACTGTATCGGCTGAAAAATCAGCGATGCAGTAGTTTTTTAAATTAGAATGATATTTTATTAACGATATACTATCTTGCTAAAAATCGTTAAGGGTCTTGCGGAGACCCCCGCTTTTAGGGTATTGTGTATGAAAAGAAAAACAGAAGGGAGCGTGGAACCCACCTTTACATGAAAAGCTGGAGCTGGAGTGCAGGCGTCCGGACGGAAGAGTGTGACCGGAACGTCGGCTGCGAAGACATGAGACTTTGGGAGGTGGAAAGGCAAGATGAAATTGACTTGCCAGGATATTCCGTTTATAGATGAAAAGAAGTTACGAAAGAGAAAGCTATTGTTTTAAAGTTGATTTTTATTTCAGAAGATAGCAATACATGGAAGGTTCGCTGTTGAGACACCTTACATGGCATTGCGTGATACAGAATTATACAGAATTTTTATAGAGGTGAATCATGAAAAAGAGAGTATTAGTATTAGGTGTGGGAGCTCAGGGAAGTGCAGCAGCGAAGAGACTTGATCTTGAACCGAACGTAGGCGAAATAATATGCGCCGATTATGATACAAAAGCAGTTGACAGTATAGTAAGCGCCATAACGAAGGGTAAAGGCGCGCAGGTGGACGCTCACGATAAGGACAGCATCGTGGCGGCGGCACGCGGCGTGGATCTCATTCTGAATGGTCTGCCGCTTGAATGCACGAAGAATGTTCTGGACGCGGCTCTGGAAGTGGGAGCAAACTATCAGGACTACGCTTCCACCATCGCAGAGAACGTTGCCGATGTATGGAGAAACAGCGACGAAGGAAAGAAGGACGACAACTTCATCGGAGCAAAGGTGACGTCAAAAGCCACTAAGCAGTGGATCGACAGTCTGAAGGCTCAGTTCAACATCTACGGCAAGAAGTTCGAAGAGATAGGCAAGCTGGCCATCGTGGGAACAGGTTCCGCACCGGGACTCATCTGCTGCGCTACAAGGAACGCGGTAAGACATCTCGATTCCTGCGACACCATATACAACATAGTATGGGAAGGCGCCATAGCCAAGAGGTTCCAGCCGTTCTGGTGGTCCCCTGTAACGGCTCTGACGGACATGAGTGAAGAAGCTCTCGCTTTCGAGAACGGACAGTTCGTCAATACACCGGCATTCGGCAACCCTATAAAGAGAAAGTACGACTACATGGATGAAGAGATAACGTTCATGGAGCACTCTCATGACGAGCCGCTTCACTACGGATTCAACTCGGAGAAGTTCTTCAAGGGCTGCAAGAACGCTTACTTCAAGTATGCGGGAGCCGGAATGGACTTCGCAAAGCCGCTTTACGAGGCAGGACTTTTGAGCCACGAGGCGGAAGACTACAAGGGCACAAAGATCGTTCCGTTCGATTACGTGCTGACTCACATACCGCCTGCTCCTAAGTACAGAGACGAGATCCAGGCCATCATAGACGAAGGTCTCAAGCTGGATTCGGGCTGCATGGTAGTAGAGGCGTACGGAAAGAAGGACGGACAGGACGTCCTCGTGGAAACTCACGTATTTGCTCCGGGATTCGTTGAATCCTTCGAGAGAGCAGGTATAACGGCAGAGATGTATCTGACGGGACAGGGCGGATTCTTCTTCTCCAAGATGTTCGTAAACGACAAGTTCGATCAGACGGGTCTCATTTCGTCCGACATGCTCACCGACGATCAGGTGGATATCTACTTCGATTATGCAGGCGAGTTGGGAATAACCCTCGATACGAAGGTAAAGAAGCTGTAAAAGTGATGATATAAAAGCGATTCTCAAAAAGGACAACGCTCCGGTATAGTGATATGCCGGGGCGATGTCCTTTTTTGCGGTGCAAACATACTTGACAGGCAAGGTATGATATACTATACTTGACGGAAGAACTACAGTTTACAGTTAAAATCCATTGGAGGTGACGCTTATTTTAATAATAAAAGAGGTTGAATATGCCATAAGGATTTTAGACGAGCTTTACAACAACGGGCCGATGTCGGCAAAGGAGCTTTCCGAAAACAGGGACATACCGTCGCCCTTTATATACAGAGTGCTGAAAAAGCTGGAGGAAAAGGACATACTGTCGGTAAAGCGCGGCCCGAGAGGCGGATACGCCATCAAGGGAGATTGTGAGCAGCTCACGCTGTACGATGTTATCAGCGCCTTTGAAAACACGTTCCTTGTTATAGAGTGCATGAAGAAGGGATACGACTGCTCGAGGAACGATGACGCGGACTGCTGTCTCCACAGGGAATTCGGAAGGATACAGAGCACGTTGAAAAAGGAGTTCAACAGCAGGAGCCTCGCATCGCTGTTCAGACAGTAAAGCGCGGGCGGTACGGCGACATATATGAAATCAAAAA
>CASEFF010000035.1 GCA_949287115.1 uncultured Bacillota bacterium
ATATCGATGATGATAATCGGTATCGTCGGCATACTGATGAACGGTACGGAATACTTCCTGCTGGGATATGTGCTGATACTCTTTGCGCTGCTCATGTATATCATATGCAAGAAGGTATACGGCGGACTTTCCGTTGAAAATCCGACCCTTCACCCTGTAAACCCTAAGACGGGTCTGGCACAGGGAGACCTCATCAGGTTCGGAAGGTTCTTCCTGATATTCGGTGTACTGGCATTCGGAGGCTCGTTCTTCCTGAGATGGTATGAAGCCGGATGGGGACCTGATTACTATCTGGATCTGTACGGTTCGGGACTCATAAGTAACTGGTCGCTGATGATAACGCTGCTTACGTGGATAGGAGCCATCATGCTCGTACTCAGCATAGTGCTTCATCTTGTCGGCAAGAAGGTGGATCCTATACCTGACGACGAGTGATAAGCAATAAGTGATGTTGCACGGAATGTGGTCAGAGGTCGGAGACCGGACGGCTGTACAGGAACATCACGATCATTACGTAACGTTTCGGGAGACTTACGCAGTCTCCCGATTTTTCTTGATGTGACGGATAAAGGGTGGTATAATATTTATTCAGACAAGCAGGCGTGCTCAGTTTTTGCGGGAGAATACATATGACACAGGGTAAATTATTTGTGATCTCCGGTCCGTCCGGAGCAGGCAAGGGAACGATATGCAAGGAAGTGCTGGACGAGGAGAGAAATATCAGGATGTCGGTTTCCATGACGACCCGCAGCCCGAGAAAAGGTGAGATAGACAAGATACACTATCATTTCGTGGATCGTGAGACATTCGAGGAGCTCATAGAAGCGGACGGATTTCTGGAATACGCGGATGTCTACGGCAACCTTTACGGGACGCCGCGGGACAAGGTGATGGAGTGGCTGGATCAGGGAATAGACGTCATACTGGAAATAGATGTCCAGGGCGCCATGCAGGTCAAGAAGTCGTATCCCGAGGGAGTGTTCATATTCATACTGCCGCCTTCCATAGAGGAGCTGAAGAACAGGATAAAGGGCCGCGGATCCGAGACGGAGGAGTCGATGGCACGCAGGCTCGGGACGGCACTGCAGGAGATATCGGCAATAGACCAGTACGACTACAGGGTGATAAACGGAGATCTCGACGTGGCGATAAACAGGGTGAGATCCATAATCACGGCTGAACAATGCAAGCTGAACGATGTTGAAGTCGGGAAGATCATCAACAGATACAAGGAGGAGTTATAATGTTATATCCATCGATAGACGAGATAAGGACAAAGGCGGACAGCAAATATACGCTGGTAGTGCTGGCGGCAAAGAGAGCAAGGGATATCATAGAAGGTATGCCGAAGCTGACGGAGGCCGAAGTGGAAAAGCCTGTATCGATAGCGGCCAACGAGATCGCCGAAGACCTTATAACTTACAGGGAAGGCGATATGTAGGATGTCGGCTGTATGATGTCGGCGGGCGGTCAGAAACCCAAGTGACACAGATTGAGCCAAAATGGTCCGAATACGGGCAAGATTTTCCCCTATCCCATGCGATAATGATGATACACGCCATATCATCGGTGTCATGGAAGGGGGATTTTTTTATGAGCAGGCTGGTCATAAACAAGGGTTGCGGGATATATACCATACCGTTTGATGATATCCTGTACATGGAAAAAGCGCTGAGAAAGATACGGATACATACGGGAGGAGCCGACCGCAGGCATTATCCCTATGTGGAGTTTTACGGAAAGTTCGAAGACGTGGTGGGGGATCTGGACAAAAGGTTCCTCTACTGTCACAGAAGTTACGTGATAAACATGGATAAGATCGTATTGATGACACGGAACACCATATACATAGCGCCTAACAAGAGCGTATACATGGGAAGGGAAACCTACGCCAAAGCGCGGAAAATCTTCAGGAAGTATCTGGCTGAAAAGAAAGCTGAAAAACAGGTGGAAAAGCAGATGGAAAAACGGGTGGAAAAACGTTAAATCTCACGAAAAACGTTGCAATCAAACGGGTTTTGTAGTATAGTATTAGCTGGTCTTAAATTTTTTGACCGCATATCATTTACAGTTTACACACGGCAGCAGTTGGGAGGATCGGTGCCCCGGATGCGTAGAAATGCACATCCGAGAGGTTTCACTCCGAACATAACTGCGGTGGAAGGGAAAAACCGAGAGGAGAAAAAACATGTCAGTAATTTCAATGAAACAGTTACTTGAAGCAGGTGTGCATTTCGGACACCAGACGAGAAGATGGAATCCTAAGATGGCTCCGTACATCTTTACGGAAAGAAACGGTATCTACATCATAGACCTTCAGAAGACCGTAAAGAAGATCGATGAGGCATACGCATTCATGAAGGAAGTCGCAGAGAGCGGCAAGCCGGTTCTCTTCGTTGGAACCAAGAAGCAGGCTCAGGCAGCTATCGAGGATGAAGCCAAGAGATGCGATATGTACTACGTAAATCAGAGATGGCTCGGCGGAATGCTCACAAACTACAAGACTATATCCGGAAGGATAAAGAGACTCAATGATATAAAGGCTATGGAAGAAGACGGCACCTTCGAGAAGCTGTCAAAGAAGGAAGTCATCAAGCTGAGACTGGAGCTGGAGAAGCTGGAGAAGTTCCTCGGCGGCATCAAGGACATGAAGGGCATGCCGGGAGCTATATTCGTAGTTGACCCTAAGAAGGAAAAGATCGCTGTCAAGGAAGCAAGGATACTGGGTATCCCTGTCGTAGGTGTTGTCGACACCAACTGCGACCCTGATGATGTTGACTACATCATACCTGCAAACGATGACGCCATCAGAGCTGTCAAGCTGATAGCCGGATGCATGGCCGATGCCATAATCGAAGCAAGACAGGGCGAGAGCTTTGACGATGGCGAAGGAGCAGGATCCGCAGAGGCTGCCGAG
>CASEFF010000036.1 GCA_949287115.1 uncultured Bacillota bacterium
CGCGAAAAAGCCGCGCTCCTCGCCATGGCATCCTCACTTGACCACAGAAAGTATCACGCGGCATTCACCGATATGATAAATCAGAAAAACGACCCGCCTTCCCTGCTGCTGATAACCAGAAAGCTGTGATGAAAAGCGACGGTTCAGCGATGGTTCAGCAACAGTCCGGCGACAATCTAAAGCGCCGTTCCCCTGACAGGTACGAAGAACTTCTCCATGTCAACCCCCTCCAGAGTCAGAAGGCTCACCTTCTTATCTATACCGCCGGCATACCCGGTAAGGCTGCCGTTCGTCCCGACGACGCGGTGACACGGTACGATGATGGATATCTCGTTGTGACCCACCGCCCCGCCTACAGCCTGAGCTGACATGGTGCCTGTACCGCGTTTTTCGGCTATCATCTTCGCTATGGCTCCGTAGGTCGTCGTCTCTCCGTACGGTATCCCGTACAGTATGCGCCAGACTTCCTTCTGAAAATCCGTCCCTATGAAATGGAGCGGCAGATCGAAGTCAGGCTCCTTTCCGGAAAAATATATATCGAGCCATCTCCTGACATCGCCGAACAGCGGTATTTCCTTTTCTTCATGTTCCTCATCGAGATAGAGGGCGAAGTATTTCTGACCCTCGAACCAGAGCCCCGTCAGGCCTACATCGTCGGCTGCCATCAGTATGCCGCCAAGGGGTGAATCGTATCTTCCCGTGTACTGCATAACTTAATCCTCCTTACTTTTTTCCTTTCGCGCTCTTCGTTTTCGGAGCGTAGTCCTTCATGCCCGGCACTGCTCCTCCCGCCACTTCCCACAGATACAGGCTCGCCACGCTGCAGTACGGACTGTACCGCCTTCTGTACTTTTCAAACAGCTTCCTGTCTATCTTCCTGTGATGATGCAGCATCCTCAGTCCCCTCTGTATGGCCAGATCGTCAAAACTGAACACATCGGGTCTCTGCAGACAGAACAGCAGTATCATCTCGGCCGTCCATACGCCTATTCCCTTTAAGGATGATAACGCTTTTACCGCATCCTCATCGGGCATCATACTCACTTCATTAAGGTCGAATTCGCCTCTGCGCACCTTTTCCGCAAAGTCCGTTATATACCCTGCCTTGCGGAACGACATGCCGAATGACTGCAGCTTTTCCTCTCCCGCCGCGATTATACTCTCCGCATCGATGCCGCCCAGTCCGTCACGCACGCGCTTCCACACCGTTTCCTGCGCCTTCGTCGATATCTGCTGACCGACGATATGATGTACGACCGATGAGAAAAGATCGGTATCTGCCCTGCGCTCAACGTGCCCCACTGCGTCTATCACTTCCGCCAGCGCTTTATCTCTGCCTCTCAGGTATTCCGTTTCCCTGTCTCCGTATTCGAAATACATCTCCTGACCTCTCTGATGACAAAACGGACGGGATATATCACGACACATGCCCTGCCGCGACTACCCGCCCGTCATTTCACTTCCTGTTTGCCTTTATCATCTTTATGCCCCTGGAATACTTGCTCTCTTCTTCCTTTTCGAGATCGTATTCTCCGCACAGCTTCTTCCCGAGCTCCTGCAGCTCTTCCGTATCTCCCGAAAACAGCTCTATCTCGACTTCCGATATGGGCTCCTCACCGTAAGGAGTCATTATCATTCCCTGATCGACCGACATCTCGAATATTCCCGTGCCCGTGTCGATCCTGAAACGCCTTCTCAGGAACCTGGTTTCAATTATGCCCGTCAGTTCCCTGTCTCCCACGATATCCTCCAGCACTGCGCCCATCTCGCTCTCACCGAATACCGTCGGATCCGGTACGTCATCCTTTACAGGTACGCTTACCTCTTCTCTCGTGTGCAGCGCACCTTCGCTGTGGCCCTTCCATTTGAGTGTAGCCACCCATCTGCAGCCTTCCTTCCGGACCCTGTACGCCATATCGTTCTTTGCAAGATCGCAGTTTTCCGTATCGAAATATCTGGCTATGAAACAGAGCTCCTCTCTCGAATCCTCTTCTTCAAAGCTGAAGAACAGCTTGTCGTTCCAGATATCATCTGCCACATCGGGCGTCGGTATCCTGTATTTCAATTCAATTTCCATATACTAGAACCTTCCCGTTTTCACCTGTTACATATGATCTGTCCGATCCATGAAAACATGACTGCATTGATGATATCATTTAATATGTTGCAAGGCAAGTAAATTAATTATTTAACAATTTCCTATCGTTGCCACTATGACCGCCTTTATCGTATGCATCCTGTTTTCCGCTTCATCGAAGACTTTTGAATGTCTGCTCCTGAACACTTCGTCGGTCACTTCACGTATATCGTATCCCAGTTCCTTCTGCTCTCTTGCCATGTCGGTCTCAAAATCGTGGAACGACGGCAGGCAGTGGAGAAATATGACGTCCGGGTTTTCCGTGCTCTCCAGCATGTCCGTCGTCACCTTGTACGGCGTCAGCATCTTCACCCTCTCCGGTATCTGATCCTCTTCACCCATCGACGCCCATATATCGGTATAGATGACATCGGCGCCCTTCAGGCATCCGGGATCCGACGACACTTCGATGACCGCTCCCGTTTCCGCAGCTGTCTTCCTTACACTTTCCAGCACGCCTTCATCCAGCTGATCCGCCAGCTCGTCAGGACCGTAAGCCACGTAGTGCATGCCCATCTTGGCACAGCCGTACATCCATGCATAGCTCATGTTGTTCCTTATATCTCCGCAGAATACGACCTTCACCTTATCGAGCGGCTTGGCCACATGCTCTTCTATCGTCAGCATGTCTGCCAGTATCTGAGTAGGATGATCGATGTCCGTCAGTCCGTTCCATACGGGAACTCCGGAATGCTCCGCCAGAGCTTCTACGACCGACTGCTCATATCCCCTGTATTCTATGCCGTCGAAAAACCTGCCCAGCACCTTCGCCGTATCCTCCAGGCTCTCCTTTTTACCCATCTGTGAGCTCTTTGCGTCGAGATATGTCACATTGCCGCCTTCATCGTGGCACGCCACCTCGAAGGAGCATCTCGTCCTTGTGGACGTCTTCTCAAAAAGCAGCACGATGTTCTTTCCCCTGAGAGTCTCCGACCTGATGCCCGCTCTCTTCTTCGCCTTGAGATCCTTTGCAAGGTCGAGCATGTACCTGATCTCCTCAGGTGTGAAATCCATCAGTGTGAGAAAACTCCTTCCCTTCAAATTAACAGCCATATCCTATTCTCCTTTATAATTGTTTTATATTTTTCCTTCATCATGCGGATCTGTCATATCCGCTGCCGTGACACCATGATACCACATTATCTCCGGCAATATCACATTTTGTTTTTCTTTTTACCGTGAAACTGATAATAACA
>CASEFF010000037.1 GCA_949287115.1 uncultured Bacillota bacterium
GAGAATACTATCCCGTAGAGGAGGACGGGCGCGGCACATACATAATGAATTCCAAGGATCTGTGTATGCTGGAGCACATCCCGGAGATAGTCGACGCGGGGATATCATCGGTCAAGATAGAAGGAAGGATGAAGAGCATATTCTATGTCGCTTCCGTCGTGAGCGCTTACAGGAAGGCCATAGACGCCTACTGTGCGGATCCGGACGGCTACGAATACGATCCGGAATGGATGAAGGAGCTCATGAAGGCGAGCCACAGGGAATTCACGACCGGCTTTTACTTCAACAAACCGACCGATAAGGACCAGAATTATCAGACCAGCGACTATACGAGGGATTACAGCTTTATTGGCCTCGTAAAGGATTATGATCCGGATACGGGACTGGCGGTCGTGGAACAGAGAAACAAGATGGTGCTGGGCGACGAGATAGAGGTGTTCGGACCGGGTATGATATGCTTTGAACAGAAACTGGACGAGCTGCTGGACGAAAACGGCGAGCCAATCGAAGCGGCGCCCCATCCTCAACAGACGGTAATGATCAGGATGAAGGCTCCTGTAAAAAAGGACTTCATGCTGCGAAAGAGAAAATAAGTTAACATAACACAGTTTTATTTCTTTAAGATGAAAGGAGAAAAAAATGTCATCAGACAGTGGGCCCATGTGGGGACAGTTGATATTACTGGTAATACTTATAGCGGTCAATGCGTATTTTGCCGCTGCGGAGATCGCCATAGTCTCCGTCAACAAGAACAGGATAAGGACCCTTGCGCAGGAAGGCAATAAAAAGGCGGAACTGTTGTCGAAGCTGATAGAGGACCCCAACAGGTTTCTGTCGGCGATACAGGTAATCATAACGCTGGCGGGATTCCTTTCCAGTGCAAATGCGGCCACCAGCTTTTCCGACGATCTGGGTGCGGTTTTCGACAGCTGGGGCATACCTCACGGTGAAGGCGTGGCCGTAGTGATCATCACCATAATACTTTCGTTCTTCACACTCGTGTTCGGAGAGCTTTTCCCCAAGAGGATAGCGATGCTCCACGCGGACTCCCTTGCCATGGCGGTGGCGAAGCCGCTGCAGGTCATATCGGTGGCGTTCAAACCGTTCGTATGGCTGCTTTCGGTATCGGTGACCCTCGTTCTCAAGGTGTTCAGACAGAGGACTGATGTTGCCGACGAGGAGTATTCCGAGGCCGACGTCGTTTCCATGCTGGAGACGGGTCAGGAAAGAGGCGAGCTGAAGGAGGAGAGCAAGAAGAGGATAACGAGCATATTCGCCTTCGACGATATGCTGGCATACGAGGTGATGACTCCGAGAACGGAGGTGTTCTCCATAGATATCAACGCTCCGGAAGAGGAATACATCGACGAACTGATGGAGCTGAGATATTCCAGGATACCCGTATACGAGGACGACAGCGATAATATCATAGGCATACTCTACATAAAGGACTATCTGATAAAGGCGCGACAGGAAGGGTTTGACAACGTGGACTTCAGATCCATACTGAGAAAGCCGTATTTCGTGCCGGAGACAAAGAACATAGACTCGCTGTTCTTCGAGCTGCAGTCTACAAAACAGCATATCGCCATACTCATCGACGAGTACGGCGGCTTTTCCGGTATCGTCACCATGGAGGACATCATAGAAGAAGTCATGGGAGACATAGACGACGAATACGATGAAGAGGAGCCCGATATACAGAAGATATCCGACGATACGTATGCGATGGAAGGCAGCATGGACCTCGACGATATAAACGATGAACTCGACACCGATCTGGAATCTGAAAACAGCGAGACCATAGGAGGTCTCATACTGGATATACTGGGAGAGATCCCGGACGAAGATGATGTGGGCACCGAAGTCGAGTACGAACATTACAGGTTCAGAATAGACGCCATAAAGGACAGGCGGATAGAGAAGGTGACCATGACGGTACTTCCTGTGGAGGAGGAATCCGACGAAGAGGAAGAGGACGAGAAAAAGGACAAAAAGGAAAAGAAAGAAAAGAAGGACAGGAAGGATAAAAGCGAACGTCTGGAAAAATAGACTTGTTCAGCCGATGGAAGCGATGACATTTCACTGTCGTCGCTTCTTCCTTAAGAATGACGTTTTTATCGGTACGGACGTGACAGCGGAGAGGCAGGTGTGAAGACGGTATATGGCATTGACGACGACTCTTTTTCTCGGGATATTCATATTGGCAGGAGCGACGATAGCCTGTCAGGCGAAGAACAAGGCTCTCGTGGAGCAGCTTTCCATATCCATAGCCTTCGGGACCATGTCCGCCCTTGCAGTTATGGATCTTTTTCCCGAAGCGATGGAAAATGTGGGACGTGACAGGACATATATCGTGTGGCTCTGCGCCGCCGCAGGCGTACTGATACTCAAAGTGCTGGACAACTTCATACCGGATCACGACAACGTCCGCGGATTTGTCCACGACTGCACCGACGCCAACGTCATACATATAGGGATAATGTCGTCGGTGGCCATAATACTGCACAACATCATAGAGGGCATGGCGGTGTACAGCATATCGACGGAGTCTGTAAAACTCGGCCTGCTGGTCAGTCTGGGTGTGGGGCTGCATAACATCCCGATGGGAATGATGATATACGCGACGCTGACGAAGGAAAGACGCGGCAGGAAGATAGCGTTCCTCATGGCGGCGGCGCTGTCCACATTTGCCGGCGGCCTGCTGATGAAGCTGATGTGGCACATGATAGACGATCTCGTAGTGGGTATACTGATATCCCTTACGCTGGGGATGATAGTGTACATCGTGCTGTTCGAGCTGCTCGTACATCTCATGCACTCGGGCAACAGGAAACTGTCGGCAGCCGGCATAGCCATCGGCGTGGCGATAATAATCATAAGCGTGCTTTTCGAATAGACCGCGCATATAAAGCGGCCGGAAGGGAGGCGTTCCGTTATGAAAGAAAGAGGTATAGTGTTCAACGTCCAGCGTTTTACCATACACGACGGGCCCGGTATGAGGACGGAACTGTTCCTCAAGGGATGTCCCCTGAGGTGTCCGTGGTGCGGTAACCCGGAGAGCCACAGACCGTACAGGGAGCCGGGCGTTTATAAGAGCAAGTGCATATCCGAAAAGAAGTGCGGTATGTGCATGCAGGTATGCGGACGTGAGGGAGCCCTCGTATTCAACAGGGGAAGGCTGACGTCCATAGACCGTGACAGATGTATAAGGTGTATGGCGTGCGCCGATGCATGTCCGTCCGATGCCATAAAACAGTGGGGCGTCGAGATGACGGTGGAACAGTGCATGTCGCTCATACTCAGGGACCGGGACTACTACGACCGCTCCGGAGGCGGAGTCACGATATCGGGAGGAGAGCCGCTCCTTCAGAGCGATTTCGTGGCGGCCATATTCAAACGGTGCAGGCAGGAAGGCATCCATACATGCTGTGAATCCACTCTCCACGTGAAGTGGGACGATGTGGAAAAGATACTGCCCTGTACGGATCTGTTCATTTCGGACCTGAAGCACATGGATACCGATGTCCACAGGAAGTACACGGGAGCAGGCAATGAGCTGCTGCTGGAGAACATGAAAAGACTGGCAGATACGGGAGCAGAACTGATACTGAGGATCCCGGTGATACCGGGGGTGAACGATGACGATGACAATATAAAAGCTTCGGCCGATTTCATCGAAAGAGAGCTGAAAGGACGCGTAAGGACGCTGCAGCTTTTGAGCTTCATGAGGCTGGGCGTGGAAAAGTACGATTCCCTCGGCATGCCGTACGGCATGAGGGATGTCAGGTTCAACAGGAGGTCATTGCAGAAGAGAGTCGGCCGGATTGCCGATTATTTCAACGAAAGAGGCATACACTGTCTTGTGGGAACGAAGGAAAGATCGTGATGTCGCTGCGGAAGGAGATAATGACATGGGAAATATGAAAGATAGGACGATCATACATTGCGACGCGCAGGGTACGGAAAGCTACGACCACTGCTACAGTCTTGGCTATGAGGTCGGACACGATGACTGGTCGCCGTTCCCGAGGGTGAACAGGCTGAGGCAGACGTTTCTCGACAGAGAGTACGATGTGGACGTAGAAAGGCTGAGACTGGTGACGGAGGCGTATCGCGACAACGAGAACGAGACCGTGAAGATACGCTGTGCCAGAGCTTTCGAGAATGTACTGCTCAACGTGAGCCTTCAAATATACGACGGGGATCTCATACTCGGGGAGATAGCCGCGCCTGCAAAGGCTGCGCCCATATATCCCGAGTTTTCCGTAGACTGGATCATAGACGAAGTGCTCCACGAGCCTTTTGAGGAGAGGGAGCACGATCAGTTTTACATAAGGAACGATGAAGAAAGAAATGAGATAGTGGAGCTGTGCCGATACTGGCAGGGAAAGACCGTAGACGATCTGATAAACGCCACCCTGGACGACGATCAGGTGAAGGGATCGGAAACGGGCAAGAAGATATTCCAGACGAACCTCTATCATTATGCGGGCGTGGGACATCTGGTGATGGATTACGAAAAGCTGATGAAAAAGGGCTTTGACGGACTCATAGAGGAAGCGGAAGCCGGACTTGTCAGGGTGAGCGAAAAGGACCCCGACTATGCGGACAAGCGCGATCTTTACAGAGCCATGATCATTTCCCTCAAAGCCGCAAAGAAGTACATAGCAAGGTATGCGGATCTTGCCGAAGATATGGCCGGAGCCGCCGCCGATGCCGGGCGCAGGGATGAGCTTGAGCGCATGGCGGAAAACTGCCGCCAGATAGCGGGAGGACCTGCGAAGACGTTCTGGCAGGCACTGCAGCTCTTCAACTTTGCCACCACCCTGACGCAGATAGAGAGCAACGGTCATTCAATATCCTACGGACGTATGGATCAGTGGCTGTATCCGTATTACGAGGCCGACATACAGGCAGGGCGGATCACGAAGGAGTTCGCGCTGGAGCTGATAGAGGTGCTCTACGTTAAGATGAACAATCCGACGAAGCTGAAGGACGGAGGCACGGTAAAGGTCCGTCAGGGCAGAGGCTTCGGCGGCGAGTGTCTCACCATAGGAGGCGTCGACCGGAACGGCAACGACGTCACCAACGACCTGACCATGCTGATGCTGGAAGCGTCGGCTCATACGCGTATGATGAATCCGTGGCTGCTGGTGAGGATGCATGAGAATACGCCTTATGAGCTCAAGGTGAAGGCCGTCGAATGTATCAGGGCGGGATACGGTCATCCGAAGCTCTTCAACGATGAGCCTACCATAAGAGCGATGATGCGAAAGGGAATGTCCCTTGAAGAAGCCAGGGACTACGCCGTCGTGGGATGTGTGGAGCCGGATCTTCCGGGGCGTGAGTACGGTTGGCACGACGCCGCATACGTCAACACGGCAAAGATGATGGAGATGGTACTCAACGGCGGTAGATGTCTGGATTGCGGACCTCACTGTGCAAGGTGGGAAAAATGCGGCGCTCTCGGCGGACATCTGGGCCCTGACACCGGAAGTCTGGAAACGTACGGCAGCTTCGACGAAGTGCTGGAGAGCGTGAACAGACAGTTCGAATACTGGACGGATCAGATGTGCTCCAGCCTCAACGTCATAGACAAGGCTCACAGAGCGTTGAAGCCGCTGCCGTACGTATCGGCGTTCTTTCAGGACTGCATGGAAACGGGCGTGGATCTTACGGAGGGAGGAGCAAAGTACAACGGCATCGGACCTCAGGCCAGCGGACTTGCCACATGTGCAGATTCACTGGCTGCAATAAAGCAGCTTGTATTCGACGAAAAGAGATTTACCGGTGCAGAGCTGCTGCAGGCGGTGAAAGACAACTGGCAGGGCCACGATGTTCTCTATGCCCTCGTCAACAGCTCGAAGGTGCACCACTACGGCAACGATGACGACTATGCCGATGAACTTTTCCGCTTCATGTTCGAGTGTTACTGCGGCAACGTGGCGGGACGTACGACCCCGAGGGGCGGTCAGTTCAATCCGGGCGTGTACTCCGTCAGCGCCAACGTGGGCATGGGTCTCAACACAAACGCTTCTCTTGACGGGAGACGCGCCGGAGAGGCCATATCCGACAACCTGGGACCTGTACATACGGACGGAGGCTCCCACGATCTTTACGGCCCTACGGCTCTCGCCAATTCGGTGACGAAGGTGGATCACAGCATAGCTCCCAACGGGACGCTGCTCAATATGAAGTTCCCGCAGGATGCGGTGGCAGGCGTGGAAGGACGGGACAACCTGGTGGATTTCATAGACGCATATTTCGCAAAGGGCGCCATGCACGTCCAGTTCAATATCATGAGTTCGGCCACCATGAAGGCGGCGCAGAAAAAGCCGGAACAGTACAGGGACATGCTGGTACGTGTCGCCGGATACAGCGCTTATTTCGTGGAGCTGGGAAAGGCGTTGCAGAAGGATCTGATACAGCGCTCGGAGCTGCATTTCTAGCTGTAAAAATTGTCATCGATGCAGTTTTTTGGTATAATGACAGCGAGGTGATCTTATGAATGTTTCCGACGAAGTCATCGCCGTCTGCGCTGTCAATGCGACTTTGAGGACGGCAGGTGTAGCCGGCATGGCAGGCGGGATACAGAACACCATTTCCCGTAACCTTCTGGGAAAGGAGCTTACCGCCAGAGGCGTGAAGATCAGTCAGAGCGGGGAAGGCGTTACAGCGGACGTGTTCATAAACGTCAGGTACGGAGCAAAGATACCGGCCGTGGCGTGGGACATACAGGAAAACGTTAAAAACGAGATAGATACCATGACCGGTCTTAAAGTCACAGCCGTGAACATACATATACAGGGAGTGGAGATACCATCGGAGGAAGAGGATAAGGATGACGAGAAATGAAGCGCGGGAGATCCTGATGCAGATACTGTACGAAATGGACGCTACGGATTCAATGGATCGCGAGACGGCAGAAAGGCTGGCAAACGAGCGTCTGTCGGGCAATAACAGGGAAAGAGGCATCAGATTGCTCTGCGGCATAACGGATGAGCTGGGAGCGATAGACGAAGCGATAAACGAAAAGAGCAGGTCGTGGAAAACGAGCAGGATGCCTAGAGTTGATCTTGCCATAATGCGGCTTGCGCTGGGAGAGATAAGGTTCGACGAGACGATACCGGATGCCGTGGTCATAAACGAAGCCGTCAATCTGGCGAGAAAATTCAGCATGGATAGATCGCCGCGTTTTATAAACGGCGTGCTGGGCGCCATAGTGAACTGCGATGAAAAGTGAATACGTACTCGGTATAGATACGAGCAACTACAAGACATCCGTCGCGGTGACGGACAGAGACGGCAATATAATATGTGACCGCAGGATCCTACTGAAGGTAAGGCAGGGAGAAAAAGGGCTGAGACAATCCGACGCCCTTTTTCAGCATATCAAAAACCTTCCGCAGCTCATAGAGGAAACGATGAGCACACACAGGTACGATTTTGCCGCGGTGGCATATTCTTCAAGACCGAGACCGATGGAGGATTCATATATGCCCGTGTTCCTTGCAGGGGAAGGCTACGGCAAGGCTATAGCCGCGGCATTGAGAATACCGGCGTTGGACTTTTCACATCAGGAGGGTCATATAGAGGCCATAAAGGCCTTTTCATCTTTAAAGGACAGAAAAGAACTGCTGGCGTGTCACTTTTCCGGCGGCACTTGTGAGGTGCTGCGCGTGACTGACAACGGCAGAGGATACGATATAGATATAGTGGGAGGCTCCAAAGACATTTCTTTCGGGCAGGTGATAGACAGAGCAGGCGTGAGCCTGGGCATGGCGTTCCCTGCCGGAGAGGAGATGGACAGGATAGCGACGGATACCGAAAAGACGGCCGATGTGCTGACGCCGGTAAGATCGCACCACGGATGGGTGAATCTGTCGGGCATAGACACTCAAATGAGAAGGGCAACATCGGATATGTACATAGCCGATGCACAGCCCGTCATAAAGGAGCTTTTCGTCAGGATAGCCGATGCCGTGGCGGCCATGGTGCGGCAGTGTGCCGAAAAGACAGGCATAAGCGATGTTATAATGGCCGGCGGCGTCACGGCCAGCCGGTTCATGAGAGAACGGGCAGGACGGTCCTTTGACGACATGGGGATAAACGTGCAGTTCGGAGACGGCGCCCTTTCTCAGGACAACGCTGCAGGCGTCGCATTGCTGGGAGGCAGAGTGTTATGGCGATGAAACCGGTGACGGTGTCACAGCTCAACAATTACATAAAGCGCATATTGCAGTCGGATCCGCTGCTGGGCAACGTTTCGGTGACGGGAGAGATATCAAATCTGAAGTTCCACGGCTCCGGCCACGTGTATTTTTCGCTGAAGGATGAGAGCAGCAGGATAAACTGCTTCATTGCCGCCGACAATCTCGCAGATCTCGGATGCACGCCCGAGGAAGGCGCGGAAGTCATAATAGAAGGGTACATATACCTGTACATGAGAGGCGGCAGCTATTCGCTGAACGTCAGGAGAATGGAAAGCTCCGGCAGGGGAGATCTGGCGGAGGCATTCGAAAAGCTGAAGCGAAAGCTTGATGCCGAAGGACTTTTCGACACCGGCCATAAAAAGGCAATACCGCCGTTCCCGAAAAAGATCGTTCTGGTGACGTCTCCGACGGGGGCTGCCGTCAGGGACATGATAAAGATAATAACCGGAAAGAACCATATCGTCGATATATACGTGTATCCGGTACTGGTACAGGGGCCGGCTGCGGCGGGAGAGATAGCGGCAGCGATAACGGACATAAACGCCCGTCATCCCGATACGGATGTGATGATCGTAGGCAGAGGCGGAGGCTCGGCGGAAGAACTGTGGGCCTTCAACGAGGAGATCGTGGCCAGAAGCATATACGACTCCGACATACCGGTGATATCGGCGGTGGGTCACGAGATAGATTTCACCATATCGGATCTCGTCGCGGATCTGCGCGCGGAAACGCCTACTGCGGCAGCCGAAAGAGCGGTGCCCGACACGGCGCTGCTTAAAGAGCAGCTGGATTCACTCATAGAAGGTATGGGTGATGACATCGGCATTGTGGTCGGCAGGAAGCGCAGGCTGACGGAAAGTCTCGATCCCGATACGTTCCGGTCAGGCATCAGAAACCGCATGGCCTTCGACAGGCTGACTGCAGACAATATGATGGCCGAAGTAGAAAGCAAAGTCAGGGATATGGTGATGCGGTCGAGGCACATGGTGGAGCTGTACGGAGAAATGGTGAAGGCGGCCGACCCGAAAGCCATAATGGAGCGTGGATACAGCATCGTCACCGATGATGACGGCAACATCATAAGGGATATGGATGCGTTAAAAGATCGTCAGATCGTAAATATAGAGGCGTTCAGGGGACGCGCCAGAGCGCGCATCGAGCGTCAGTGAAAGGAACATCGATATGACAGCAAAGGAAATGAGCTTTGAAGAAGCGTTGAAAAAGCTGGAGGAAGTGTCACAGAAATTAAAGTCGGAGGATATTTCCCTCGAAGAGGCTATCGCCTGCTATGAGGAAGGAATCAGGTATCACAGACAGTGCCGCGACATACTCGATAAAGCCGACCGGAAGATCGAGACGCTTGCGAAGCGGGAGGTGTGAGCATGAAGGACTATACATTCGACGATTACAGAAAGATGATAGAGGATCATCTGATGGATTTCATACCCGATGTGGATCATAAGAGCATAACGCTCTATGAATCCATGAAGTACAGTCTCACATCGGGAGGAAAGAGGATAAGGCCGGTGCTGCTTTTGGCGGCATGCGATTTCTGCGGAGGGAACGTGAAGGAAGCGCTGCCTTACGCCTGCGCCGTGGAATACATCCATACCTACTCACTGATCCACGACGACCTGCCGTGCATGGACGATGATGACCTTAGAAGAGGCATGCCGACAAATCACAAGGTATACGGAGAAGCCATGGCAACGCTGGCTGGGGACGGACTGCAGTCCGCCGCATTCGAAGTCATGAGCAGGGACATGCTGTTCTATTTCGACGACGACAAGGCGCTCAAGAGGAGAGTACGCGCAGCCTACGAGATCTGCAAAGGCGCCGGATGCCGCGGCATAGTGGCAGGACAGGTGGCGGACATATCCGTGGAAGACCAGAGCTGTTCCAGCGAAATGCTGGATTACATACATCTTACGAAGACATCGGCTCTCATCGTTGCCGCGGTAAGGGCCGGCGCACGTCTCGGAGATGCCGATGAGGACACGCTGGAGGACCTGACGGTATACGCCGAGAATCTGGGACTGGCTTTCCAGATACGCGACGATATACTCGATGTGGAAGGCAGCGAAGAGGAGATGGGAAAGAAGTCCGGCATGGATTCGGTGAATAAAAAGGCGACGTATCCGTCGATAAACGGACTTGAAGAATCGAAAGAGCGCTTGAAGACCCTTACGGAAGTGGCAATGGACGCTCTCGGGAAATATTACGACAACGCGGAAGTATTCGTAAAGCTTGCTAAGGATCTCGCCATAAGGGCAAGATAGACCGGAAGAGGTATGATACATGAACGATTACATAGACAGACTTTCTCTGCCTGATGACCTGAAGGATATGAGCATTGACGATCTCGAGCTGCTCTCGTACGAGATCAGAGATTTTCTGGTGGAGAAGGTTTCGAAGACGGGAGGACATCTGTCTTCCAATCTGGGGGCGGTGGAGCTTTCAATCGCTCTGCACAAGGTGTTCGACACACCCAAAGACAGAATAATATGGGACGTGGGACATCAGACGTACGTCCACAAGATATTGACGGGCCGTGCCGGTGATTTTGACAACCTCCGGCAGATGGGA
>CASEFF010000038.1 GCA_949287115.1 uncultured Bacillota bacterium
CCTATTATCCTTCCGCCGAATCCTATTACCTTCTTTCTGGTGTTTATTATCGGGAATATCACTCGGCCTCTGAACTTATCGTAATACTTTCCCTTTTCCGACCTGGATATCAGTCCCAGTTCCAGCATCTTCTCATCGGACACACCTTCGCCCTTGAGGAATGAACGGAGGCTGTCCCAGCTGTCGTCGGCATATCCTATGCCAAAGCTGTTCAGCGTCTCTTCCGATATCCCCCTGTTCTTCATGTATGCGTAGCCCGGATTTCCCTGTCGCCGCAGCGCCTTGAAAAAGAACATGGCCGCCATGCGGTTTATCTCGTAAAACTCGTCGTTGTCGCCGTTGTGCCTGAACGCTCCTTCAAGGCTTATGCCGTACTCCTTTGCCAGCATTTCGACGGCGCCTCTGAAATCCAGATTGTAGTACCGCTGCACGAACTCCA
This sequence comes from uncultured Bacillota bacterium, assembly GCA_949287115.1. Taxonomy (GTDB): domain Bacteria; phylum Bacillota; class Clostridia; order Peptostreptococcales; family Anaerovoracaceae; genus Lentihominibacter. The sequence continues at coordinate 440 of CASEFF010000038.1, forward strand.
GCAGATCTCCCGTCGCCCCGCATCCGAAGCATGTGAATATCTGCTTTGATTCGGATACAACAAAAGAAGGTGTCTTCTCGTTATGGAACGGACATATACCCTTGTAATTACTTCCTGCTTTTTTCAGCGGGACCACTCTGCCCACCACATCAACGATATTACACCTGCTCTTTATTTCTTCGACTATATCTATGCGGTTATTCGTTCTCACGCGTTTGCCTTTCCCAAAAAACTCTCCCTAATCATATATACGACACATCTGTCATATTTTCTCTTTTTCAGCCGAAATTTAATTAAAATCACACAAAAAAATCACGTGCCTTAATACGCTAGAGGCGGCCGCTGCAGTTTCCCTTATCAGCTCCTATGATCGTGCATCGGTAAAGAGTTCGTCGTAAAGGCTGAGGGCGTATCTGTCGGTCATCCCCGCTATATGGTCCTTCACCAGCTCCTCTATGCCGAATTCCCCTTCCATGGCGAGAAGGTCCGCCGGGAGCCTGTGAGGATCGTCCATGAAGTATCCGTAAAGGGATGTTATGACTGTCCTGATCTTCGCAAGATCCTCTGCTTTTTTCACCATGCTGTTGTGATATACGTTCCTGAACATATACGACCGCAGCTCATTCATGGCTTCGGCTTTTTCGCTGCTGAGGCTGGCGACCGGCCTGTTGAAGCTGTTTTCTATCATATCCTTTACGAGAGTATCTATCCTCTTCTTGTGGGTGTCCCCGAGGACGGCTATGCATTCACGCGGAAGATCCTCTGCTGTTATGATCCCGCTCCTTATGGCGTCGTCTATATCATGGTTTATATATGCGATCCTGTCGCTCGTCTTGACGACCTGACCTTCCGCCGTGACCGGCATCACGCTTCCCGTATGATTGACTATGCCGTCTCTCACCTCAAATGTCAGGTTCATACCGCGCCTCGACGACGAGCCCGATTCCAGTATGTCCACCACCCTCAGGCTCTGGACGTTATGTCTGAAACCTCCCGGATATATCTCGTTGAGCACCGCTTCCCCGCTGTGACCGAACGGCGTATGCCCGAGATCGTGCCCCATTGCTATGGCTTCCGTCAGATCCTCGTTCAGACCGGCGCCTCTGGCTATTGTCCTTGCGATCTGCGTTACTTCTATCGTATGTGTCAGCCTCGTCCTGTAGTGATCGCCTTCCGGCGCAAGGAACACCTGCGTCTTATGCATGAGTCTCCTGAAAGCCTTCGAATGTACTATCCTGTCTCTGTCACGCTGATAATCGGTCCTTATGGAGCACTTTTCCTCAGGTATCATCCTGCCCCTGCTTTCGGCAGCCTTTGCGGCATACGGCATAAGATATTCAAATTCCCGCTTTTCCAGATCGACTCTGCTTATCATGCTGTTCTTCGTTCCTCCATATATAAAAGAATGCTGTTTTTACGCACACTCCTCACACTCCGGTATGCCCGAAGCCTCCTTCACCTCTGTCCGTCTCCGACAGTTCACCGACGATGCTGATATCGGCTTTCTCGTATCTTGCCACCACCATCTGGGCTATCCTGTCTCCGTCGTTTACGACGAACGGCTCCTGACCCCAGTTGATGAGCGATACCTTCACTTCGCCGCGATAATCGCTGTCTATCGTGCCTATGCCGTTGGTAAGCCCTATACCGTGCTTTACCGCAAGGCCGCTCCTTGCTCTTATCTGCACCTCGTATCCGCGCGGTATCTCCATGTAGAGCCCCGTAGGTATCAGCGCCCTCATCCCCGGCTCTATCTTCACCGGCTCTTCCAGATAGGCTCTGATATCCATACCTGCCGCGCCTTCCGTCTCATAGGACGGAAGTCTCCCGGACGCAGTTTTCATCTTTATGTTCATCCGCGCACCATCCTTTCAAGATCGAAAGCCCTGCCCGTCACGGCCGCTCCGCAGTATGACCTGTAGTCTCCCACTATGGCAGCCGCATTCAGTATGTCTTTCCGCGTGACGGCATCGAACTTTCCGAGCACCTCTTCCGGCGTATATACCTTGTCCAGCAGCAGTTTGTTCTTTCCTATGGAAAACATCCTGCTGTTTATATTTTCAAGCCCGAATATGTACGAGCTCTTTACCTGTTCTTTGGCCATGGAGAGTTCTTCGTCCGTGACTCCCTTTTCCCTGAGGGCATCCAGTTCGTATCTTATGGCTTTCAGCGTCTCTTCCGCCTTGTCATGAGCGACTCCCGCATATATGCTGAAGAATCCCCAGTAGCTCGAGAACACGTTCATCGAGCATACCGAATACGCCAGTCCCTTCTCCTCACGTATGTTCTGAAACAGCCTCGAGCTCATGCTCCCGCCCAGTATGCTGTTCATCAGTACGAAGGAATAATACCTGTCGTCATCCATCGACACTCCCGGCGTTGCAAGACATATATGAGTCTGCTCTATATCCCGCTCCTTTACGTCGAAGCTCTGCCTGTACGGCTTCATCTCCGTTGTTTTCATGATCTTGTGCTCGCGCAGCGGCTCCAGCCTTCGCTCCACCAGCTCCGCGACAGCCTGTTCGTCGAAGTTGCCGGCTACGGCTATGACTATGCTGTCCCTCGCGTACTTGTCGCTGTAATATCCGACGAGCCTGTTTCTGTCTATGCCGGAAAGGCTCTCGGGAGTCCCCAGTATAGACCTGCCCAGCGGATTGCCGCTGGCCACAAGCTCGGAAATGGTATCGTACACGTCGTCATCCGGGCTGTCCTTCACCATCTTTATCTCTTCGCATATGACCTGACGCTCCTTGTCCATCTCTTCGGGATCGAATTCGGACTCCGTCAGCATGTCCAGCAGTATGTCCGCTCCTTTACAGATGTTCGAAGACAGCGTCTTTATGTAGTAACAGGTGGCTTCCTTGCCGGTAAAAGCATTGAAAGTCCCTCCTATCCTGTCGACGTCCGATGCGATCTCCTTTGCGCTCCTCGTTTTCGTCCCCTTGAACATCATATGCTCTATGTAATGGGACACTCCCGAAACATCGTCGGTCTCATCGACCGCTCCGGCCCTGACCCATATTCCCAGCGCCGCAGACTGAACGTAGTCGGTCTTTTCCATTATCAAAGTAGTCCCGCATCCGAGCTTCATCGTTTTTACCATGGTCGATACCACCCTTCCCTCGATCTGATATATATTTTACCACAATTTTGTGATCATTTCATATTGACTATATGATCCGGTCTCTGACCGCCTGCCGCTTTCTCGATGTCGGACCATATCATCTCGTATGCCCGTCTGAATGACGCTCCCGTTATGCCTCCTATATGACAGCTCAGCAGAAGTCTGTCCTTCACATCGTCTGGTGCTTTGAGGAGGATATTGTCCTTTTGTACCGGCTCGCCGTCTATCGTATCGAGTCCCGCTCCCGCTATCTTTCCGTCCGCTATGGCTCCGACAAGATCTCCACTGTCCACCAATTCTCCTCTCGATGTATTTATCAGATATGCTCCCCTTTTCATCCTGTCGAAAAATCCCGCATCCGCCATATACCTCGTTTCCTCCGTCACCGGCAGATGAAGGCTCACTATATCGCACCCAGCCAGCAGCTCATCGCGTTCCATATACGTGACGCCGTATCTTTCCTCTTCCTTTTCCGAAAGACGCGCCGGCTTTGTATAGACCACATCGGAGCCGAAGGCTTTCAGAAGCCTGCATGTCGCCTTTGCGATGTTGCCGAAACCTATGAGCCCCACACGGCACTCACCCAGCTCCTTCATATCTCCCTTCATCATATGGTCTTCCTTTGTGATTATCTGCCTTCCTGCTCTGACGCTCTCATCGCAGCTTCTCACTTCCCGCAGCAGCCCCAGCATCAGCAGCACTGTCTGCTCCGCCACCGCAGCGGCATTCACGCCTTCACAGTTGCACACGTATATACCTCTTCTGTCGGCCGCCTCCGTATCCACTCCCTGATATCCCACGCCTTCCGAATGTATGAGACGGAGCGACGGCATGTTTTCCATCAGCCTTGCCGACACATCTCCCACAGCATCCACAAGTATGAACTCCGTATCGCCGTACCTGTCGATCACCTCGTCGTCCGATGTCCCTACGGGCACGTATGATATATCGTATCTGTCGTAAACGCTCCTGTCCTTCGTATATCTTGCGAGGCGTCCTTCTTTTCCTATTACAAGCAGTCTTTTCATTTTCCATACTTCCTTTCCTGTCGATTGTATAGTAATGCGGTCGATGATTCAACATCAGGCGGTGATTTTTATTGATTTTTATCGCTTTATATGATACCGTAATCTAGCGTGGCCGTTATCGGATCACAGACTATCATAAATTCAACCCGAAAGGTGTCATCACATGAAGATCAATTTTATAAATACGGCAGTCATCGGTTTTGCTCTGTTCTCAATGTTCTTCGGCGCAGGCAACATAATATTCCCTCCGTATCTGGGAATGGAAGCCGGACCGCAATGGTTCCTGGGATTCATCTGTTACTACATGGCCGATATAGGACTTGCTGTGGTGGCCATATTCGCTCTGATAAAAAACGACGGTGAGATATCAAGGATAACCGACCGCATAGGCAGAATACCGGGCAAGGTGCTGCTGTCGGTCATAGTGCTGTGCATAGGGCCGTTCATCGCCATACCGCGTACCGGAGCTTCCGTACACGAGATGCTCGTCGCCCCTCTGACGAACGGCATATCCCCTGTTGTGACCTCCGTCCTGTTCTTTCTCATAGTCCTCATACTGACCATCAAGGAAGCTGCCGTAGTGGATATCCTGGGCAAATTCCTCACACCGTTTCTTTTCGTCGGTCTCATAGTCCTGATAATATTCGGTATAGTATCTCCCATAGGTGAGATCTCCTCCGCTCCGATGATGTCAAATGTCGTGCCGGAAGGCGTGCTGGCCGGATATCAGACCATGGACGTGCTGGCTGCGATGATATTCGGTATCATAATAGTGCAGAGCGTCATCGATAAGGGATATACTCATCCCGCCGCCAAATACAAAGCTGTCCGCAACGCCAGCCTCGTTGCCGCAGTCGGTCTTCTCATCGTCTACTGCGGACTCACATATCTGGGAGCTACCGCCTCCACGATATACGGGATGGATATAAAACGCTCGCAGCTCATCATCAACATAACGGAAATCCTCATGGGCAGAGCCGGTGTCATCATCCTCGGCATAGTAGTGACCCTTGCATGCCTCACGACTGCCGTCGCCCTCGTCAGCGCAAGTTCCAACTACTTCCGCACCCTCTCCGGCGGCAGGCTCAACTACAAGCTGCTCACAGTGATAATGTGTGTTTTCAGCGCCGTCATAGGCAATTTCGGCATAGATAAGATAGTTCTTCTTGCCGAACCCGTCCTCAGCCTCGTATATCCCGGAGCTCTGACCCTCATAGTGCTCTCACTCTTTCCGGACAAACTGTCGGAATACACCATCAGAGCCGCTGTCCTCGGTTCCCTCGTGGGCAGCCTGCTCGAGATACTGCGCGGACATGAGATACTGCATCTTTCCTTCATGACTCATCTGCCGCTCTACTCCTTCGGGTTCAGCTGGATATGCTTTGCAGTCGCCGGAGCCGTAACAGGGATTGTCATCTCGAGGATCTCACTGCATAAGGCGGCGGCCGACTGATATCGCCATCTTTACACCGCTGCCTTCTGCGTTTTCTCTTTACTGCGACCCCACCCTCGCCCTGTCTGCCACAGCGGCAATGAACTGCGAGTTGGTGGGTTTTTTCATGTCTTCATACGAACCTGCTCCCATGAGAAAACAGATCACGTCACGGTTCCCGTTCTTCCATGCCGCGTTCACGGCGTATCTCATGGCCCTCTCAACGCTCTCGGGCGTGGAATTGTCGGCAGATGCTATAGCGGGATATATCTCCTTCGTCACGGCGCCCGTGAGTCCGGGATCCGAAGCCGTCATGACAGCAGCGGATCTCAGATAATGATATCCCTTGACATGTGCCGGTATCCCCATATCGTGCAGCAACGCCGTCACCGCAGCTTCCATTTCACCGATATCTTTCCCTGCCATCATATCATTTTCCCCTTTGCCTCTATTCTCTTCCCTTACATTTTACCACTTTAATCAATATTTTTCCATTTTTTTCATAATTTCTTAAGTTTTTTATCCGGCGATATTTTATGATGTTTTTTCACAGAAATATCACACAAAAATGCTTTTCCTCTTCCCTTTACGATGGATTATAGTTATAATAGGAGCAGGATCTGTCAACGGGAGCCCTATACCCTCCTTTTGCGGCCTGTTTTATCTTTCAATATCAAAAGAGGTCAAAAATATGAAGTACGGTTCGAAAAAATCAAACATAGTGATCGCGATCCTGCTGTTCATCATCGCCGCGGTCTTCTTCTGTTACGGTATCTACATGGTCAACTATTCCATGGAATATATACGTATGTACATGAATATATCCACCATAACGTTCGAAGATGCCCTTCAGTACGTGATATCATCTTCATCTTCATACATAGGTTTCGCCATACTGATGTTCGCCGGAGGATTCATCATATTCTCACTGAGAAAGCGATATCCTGCGGCTGCCGCCATCACCGATGACGACGGCGATAACGATGATGACGATGATCATGATGAGTACGATGACGACGATCATGATGACGGTGATGCTCACGCTGACTACGAAGCCGGATATGATAAAGACTATGCAGAAGACATATCGGCAGCACGTGATATACCAAAATCCCGACCGGCCGATACACCTGTTCCTGAAGACAGAGCACCCGAAACGGAAAACAGGTCACCGGAAGCGGAAGTTGCCGATGACGATGCTCCACTGAAAGACGAGAACATCGGAAACGATGAAGATAAAACGGATTCTGACATCGACGAGCCCGCACCTTCGGAGGAACCGGCGGGCAAATCGCCTGAACCCGAAAGACCTGTTGAAAAGAGATCAGCTGAAAAAAGACCGGCTGCACCTGCAACTATGAATGAGGCGCCTGCGGCTCCAAAAGCTTCTTCGATAGAAGCCTCCGCCGATATACCGGTGGAAGCCTTCACAAGACCCGAGCCTGCCGCACCGAAAAGAAACGTGACATATAAAGATGTCGTGATCGCTCAAAGCGCTCCGCGCGAAAGCAGACCGGCCGTCGATACTGTCATCAGCCATCCGGAGCTGACATCGGACTCCTGGGTAAAGGATTTTCTCATGAGCCACTGATCTGCATACAATACAGCATTTTAAAAGGACACCTCATTCATGGGTGTCCTTTTTACTGTCGCTTTAAAGGATTGATTCATCATCCGTTCATCAACGCCGTCTCCTATACGTCCTGTCTACTGTCTCCGGTTCCGCCGTTTTCGTCTGCGTTTCCTGTCACCGGCGTTCCTTCTATACCTGTATCGCCCTCCGGCGTCGTATCCGGCGTCTTTGTCACATCGGTCTCTGTCACATCGGTCTCCGCAGTTTCTTTCACATCATTTCCTGTCGTGGTCGTATCACCGCTTACGTCTGACGGTGCGGCAGTCGTCTGCGTGAGCTGAGGCTCCACAGGTGCAGGCTCCGTCTCCTTTATGAGATGTCCCGCAAGTATCTCATAGAACCCCGTGAACGTCGAATAGCTGTATACCAGCACAGGGACTACGAACAGCGTCGTCAGCATCGATATCAGCGACGATACCAGCGGAGGAGCATAAACTGCCGTAACGATCATATCTATGATCACGGCAGGTACCATGGACAGCAGTATCCAGCCTATGAAAGACAGTCCGAGGCAGAAATATTTGCCGCAGTTGCCCTTCATCATCCGCTTACTTTCATTCATACACTGCCTTATCCCTTTTCCCGGATCATCGGCAAGGATATAAAACGCCTGACTGTACCTTATCGACGCTATTATGCCCGGGATTATGAAAAGCAGTGACCAGAGGAAAATGAAAAGCGAACTGAACAGGAACAGTCCCAGCGCTTTTCCGAATTTCTCAAATCCAAGGAATATGTCCGTCACCTCTACCTTCTGTCTCCTGAACATGGCGAGGAAAAACAGCGTCAGTCCCAGCGTCAGCGATCCGGTAACAAGCAGGAGATATATACCGCTCAGCGACGAATAGGATGTCATATCCTGATACGCATATCCGTAATCGCTGTACATGCTTCCGTATCCTGCGCTGTAATACACTTCTCCTATGTTGACACCGAACAGTTCGTTCAGTATTATCGGCGGTACTCCGATACACAGTTCGTATATAACGACCGCTATCAGCGCCGTTTTCCACTTACCGATAAGTGCATTCCTGCCCAGCGCTCTCAGATTGCTGCTGGATTCCGTTATCACTATATTCGGTCCCGTTACATTCTGTTGCATAACTTAAACCTCTCTTCATACGTATTCATTTTAATCCTGTTAATGATATCATAAAAAAAACTGCAAGGCAACCTTGCTTATATATTATGAGGGGCGCGGCATTGTTCAAAATTCGCATAGAAAACCTGTATCTCATATGGTAAAATTTCAATATACATTTTATATCGCTACGATTGGGAGGAAACTATGAGGAAAATTTTTATCATCCTGATATGCATGCTGACGATCCTGGCGCTCGCAGGCTGCGGAGGCAGCAATGAAAAGGATAACGGCAAAGGAGAAAAGGAAGAAGCACAGAAAAAAGCCGAATCGACCGCCGAAGAAGCCGAGTACATCAACGTAGCCGGATGCTGGCTGCAAACGGCAGAGGGTGACCCGTTTATGATTACGTTTAACGACGATAATACCATGGATTACCGGCTCATCCTTAGTGAAAACACCGTATTCTTCACCGAATTTTCACTACAGCCGGATTATATAACGATAGATATGGTAAACACCAATAACGAAGAAGGCACGACCCCTGTGGTCTACAAATTGGATCTGAATGAAGAACAGGAAAGTCCAATACTGACGCTGACTCTTGATCGCGAACGCTCGAGCGATGATCTGAGCGCGCTTTACGGATGGGAAACCGTTCTGGAAGGACCATATCGCTATCTCAATCTCACGTCTGACCAGGTAGAGACAGTGCGTGAAGCTCTGGGTGTACCGGACGACATGGAGGTGACGATGGTTCAGAGAACACCGGAATACTGGGATGGAGGACAGCGCTGGCTCGTCGATATCGAATTCTATGACGGCACTACACTGATAGCGGCAGCCGCTGTGGATCCTCAAACGACAGAGCCGTGCCGCGATATCATCAGATATTCAGGCAAATGATTTTTATAATAATGAAGCAGAAATAAAGGAGCTGCCGCCCCGGATTTGCAAATCCGAAGCGGCAGCTCTTTTGTTGGCGCCTAAAAGGCATGAATAAACCACCAGTTCAACTGGTGGTGAATAAAAAATCTTATAGAAAAGGAAAAGAACATCCTATATAATCGGCATGGGTCTGACAACCACGTCGAGAAAAGGAGGTTCATGTCATGAATGACACAAG
>CASEFF010000039.1 GCA_949287115.1 uncultured Bacillota bacterium
AACAGCAGAGCGCCTATGGAGATCCACGCGAAGAAGTCTAGGCTGAGAAGATCCATGGCTGTGAAGGATGCCAGCGGATAAACGGCGGCGCAGAGTCCGACGTAGTAAACGTTGCAAACGTGCCACGGGATAAGCTCGCCGGTCAGTACGCCGATGGCATCGCCGTACATGGCGTTCCTGCACCTGAGGTCGTACAGATCCTCTTCTCATCCTTCTACGTTTTCGTCGACGATATCCCTTATGATATGCCCCATTGTTGACATCTGAGCCTGGTCATCGGAAAGCAGCATGTTGCCGATGATACAGAGTATGGAATTCCAGAACATCAGGTGGCGTACCTTCCTGGATGCTTTCAGGCAGAAGAGCGCCAGCGGACGGAAGGCGTCCATCTCACGCATAACTCCGCCGAAGGCGATTACCCACATTACGAATATCACTATCCAGCTTCCGGCGTCTGCGAAGGAGTCGTAAAGCTGCTGCATGAAGTCTCCGAAGGACGTCAGCGTGCCTATGAAGGCACCCATGATGGCTGCGCTGACGATGCCGACTGCGAGACAAACGAATGTGGATACGCGAAGCACTGCAAGGATAACGATTATCGCTACAGGTATCATCATCCACAGCGGTATGTCGCCTGCCTCCACCTGATGCAGCAGGTCTATGGCATCTGGCCGTTCGACCTCCAGAGCCGCCCAGGCGTTCTCAGGTATGTTCTGTATGGCGTGGGCCGCGCTGGCCGATGACGTCGGAAGATCCATGACGAGTCCCGCCACGAAGAAGCATATGGACGCGACGGCGACGCAGCTCAATGACCATACCAGCTGTTTCCTGAATCTGTCTACGGCCTGTACTCCCTGGATACCGCATGTCATGATGGTGGTATCGGATATGAGTGCCACGTTGTCACCGAAACCGGCTCCGCCGGCGCAGGCGCACATGGTCAGTACCGGATCGCCGCCGACTATATGGCTCATCCATATGAAGATAGGGATGGTCGCCGCGTACGTTCCCCACGATGTTCCTGTACCGAGGGACAGCAGACAGCTGACAAGGAAGGCTATGAGGGCCACGTTCTGGCCGTTGATGCCCAGCTTGAGGGCGGCCATGATGACGGCTGCTCCGACTCCCGTCGTCATGAAGAAGGCGGCAACGCCGTATGCCATCATGAATATGAAGAATATCATTATTGCGTCCTTGACGCTGCCGAGGGCCCCTTCGATAACGTCCATTACCTTGCGTTTCGTTACGATCCAGCAGACGAGAACGGCATAGCTGAATGCCAGCGGAGCCGCCATCAGCATGTCGAAGCCCGACATTACCAGACCGCAGAGAACGAAGATAGGCGATATCTTGAATAACATACTCAATGCTTTCATTTTCCTCTCTCCTCTCATGAAAAAATGATGGTTGAAATAAGATAGTTATATCGTGCGTATTGTTGTATACCGGCTCCCCGTAAGGTACATCAGCGAAGGATAGCTGAGATCGAATTCGATGATGTCTCCGACGGCTATGTCGCTGCGGCAGTCTTCGATGTCGAGTATGCAGTGGTCGCTGCTGCTGCCGATGACCTCCGCTCCGGGGAGTCTTGGGAATATCTTGTCGTTCAGCGCGAAGTCCAGCTTGCCTATGGCGACGAGGGCGCGTTTGCGTATGCCTCTGTCTTCGTATTCGGGCTGACGTCCGAAACAGTCGATGAATATTTCACCGACAGGATGGGTCGGCTTGTCCCTGACCTCTATGACTTCGGCGCTCAGGGTGAACACGTCCTGATACATATCGTCCATATCAAGACCCCATATCTCCTTCAGGTCGTATGCCAGCAGGATTCCTTCTCCGATGCGCAGATGATTTATACGCTCCGGCATGGCTCCCTCCATGACGAGAGGGTAGGAGCTGGTGGCTCCGCCCGATATGATATCCAGCTTTCTGCCGATGGATGTTTCCACTGCCTCCGCGATCTCGATAAGATCCAGCATCTTTTCCGTGTCGGGCTTTATCGAACCGTAACATCCCAGGTTGGTGCCGACTCCGCGGAGGACGATGTTGTCGAGGCTCCTTTCTATGAAGACTGCTGCGGCAACTAGCTCGTCGCGGCTCCAGAAACCTTCTCTAAGGTCACCGAGATCGGCCATGAGGATGACGCCGTGAGTCTTCCCGAACTTACCGCATGCCTCATCTATGGCCTTTATGACCGAGACGTCGCTTTCAAGGCTGAGGTCTGCATAGAGAGCCACTTCCTCCGCTTCGGACATCATGGGGATCCTTACGAGAAGGAATTCCGCATCGTCCAGGCCGCAGTTTTTCAGCTCGATTATCTGATCCATCCTCGATGTGCCTATCTGGCTGCATCCGGACTCCAGCATGGTCCGTGCCACCTGAGGGATGCCGTTGCATCCCTTTATCACACCGGCCACATTGATGCCGCAGCTGCGGCACCTGTCCGTTACGACACCGGTGTTGTGAGCCAGCTTTTCAGTATCCACCGTTACGAGGGGATATGGCGTCTTCGCCGCTTTTATACCGTTGTTGCTAATGTGATCGATGTTCATTGTCATTCTCCGAAGGAGTCGTATTCTCCCGCCGCTATGGATGCTACCGTACTGAGGACTCTGTCTATATCGCCTTCCGTGCAGTAAGGTGCAAGACCGAGCCTTATGACTCCGCCGCTTTCCGCAAGACCCATGGCCGCTATGGCCTTTATGGCGTAGAAGTCGCCGTTCCACGAATTTATCGCTTTGGAGCCGAAGACCTTAGTCACGAATTCGGGGCTGTAGTCGTCCATCGTGAATACGACTGTCGGCGTCCTCGGCTGTCCTTCGGCCGGACCGTATACGTTGACGCCTTTTATCCTGCGCAGGCCTGCTCTGAGTTTGGCGGCGAGAGGCGATTCATAGGCATCTATGGCCAGCATGCCGGCAACTACGTTTTTCCTGCGGCCCGCAAGACCTTTGAGCTCGTCTGCAAAATCGTCGGCATATTTTTCGCCGATGGAGGCTATGAAATCGACGGCTGCCGTGATGCCGCAGAGATGTTCGTACTGCGGAGTGCCCATGTGGAACTTTCTGGCTCCCTCGCTGATATCGTCGGCTCCGGCGTTGCTGAAGTCCGTACTGTCGATGATCTCCTTTTTCAGATATATTACGCCCATGTGAGGGCCGAACCATTTGTATGACGAGCAGAGCAGGGCATCGGTGCCTATGGCCTTCACGTCGATCGGAAGATGGGCCGCGTAGTGTACGGCGTCGATGACGGTGATGGCTCCGTACTTGTGTGCTTCGTCGATGAACTTTTTGACATCGGTTATGGTGCCAAGTCCGTTGGAAGCCCAGTTGACGGCGACCACTTTCGTCCTGTCGGACAGTTTGGACTTGAAGTCCTCGAAATCAAGCTGCTGCGTCGTCGTGTCGAGACGTACCGTCTTTATGACGCAGCCGAACCTTTTGAGGGATTCCCACGGAGCGATGTTGCACTGATGGTCGATCTCCGTGATTATCAGTTCGTCGCCCGGCTCGAACTTCTTTGAAAGGTTCATGGCCAGATTGTAGCAGTTCTGGGTGGAAGCGCAGTTGAATCCGATCTCTTCCGGATCGCAGCCGAGAAAATCTGCGGCGGCTTCCCTTGCGGCATCTTCGACCTTTCTTGCCTGATAGCTTGCCGTGAAGTTGCCGTCTTCGTTGGCGTTATCGTTTATAAGGTAGCCCGTTATGGCGTCAAGTACCTGCTGAGGGACCTGTGTGCCTCCGGGGCCGTCGAGATAGGCGATGGGGATGCCGTCTATTTCCTTGCTGCATGCAGGGAACTGACTGCGTATCGCCTCTACATCGAATCTGAAACTCATGTGATATACCTCCTTGTCCATAGAATGTCCGTAAAATGATGTTTCTGATATAAATTATAGATAATTGTTGGAATATTACAATTATTCAAACCACTAAAATGACAGGCCTCGATTTGTAAAAAATACAAATAAGACGGCAAAAATGGTGAAAAAATCCGTAAAAATGGTATAATGAACATAGAAGGAGGACGGATATACATGATAACAGTTGCAGATCTCATGTTATCGCCGCTGTTTTCGACGGCGAGGCTGGCGGCCGGAAAGAGCGGGCTCAGCAACAACGTGCTGTACATAGGATTCCTGGACTGGGAGAGCGCCGAGCAGATACCCAAGTATTTCAACGCGGGAGAGATAGTCATAACCACGCTGATGGGAGCGAAGGACGACCCGCGCATGGCGGACAAGTATCTCAAGGCTCTCATAATGAACAACAGCTCAGCCGTCATGATCAAGGAGATATATTACCGGGAGATCTCCGAGGAGATAAAGTCCTTTGCGGAGGAAAGACATGTTCCCATATTTTTCTTCAGCGACATATACGTCGATGAGATAATCCATGAGGTGAAGAAGCAGCTGGAGACCGATGTGGAAGAGGCCGGATACGAGTCGGTGCTCGATGCCGTATTCAACGGTGCGGGCATGGCTGCGGATGAGCTCCATCAGCTTGTGAGCCAGATAAATCCGTATTTTTACGGGAAATCCTTCGTAGCCGTATATATATCGGACGATGAGACGGGCGGCTCGGGCAGGACGGAGCGCCTCTATGACTACATACATAACAACAGGAACCTGCTGGAAAACATCATGAGGGAAGAGATGAACATCGTCTACTCGCGGCTGATATACAAGCGCGGCATAATGTTCATAATATCCTTCGATACGGATGATGAAGAGATGGTGACGGATTACGGCCGCTCTCTCATAAAGAGGCTGCTGGATGATGAAAATTTCAGGGGCATGAGGATAGGAGCGGGATACAGTTGCTGCGAGGAGGAGTTCGCCTTCGTCATAAGGAGGGCCATATTCGCCAACGTCAAATGTGTGCTGGATGCGCGGGATTTTCTGCTGTTCGACGGAGGCGACGGCGACTACGCGATATTCTCTTCGCTGGAGAAGGAGAGCGTGAGGGCCTGGTGCCGTCAGACGGAGGAAATTCTGACACACCCCGCCACGAAGCATATGCCGCTCCTTGAAACGGCTCTGACGTTTTCGCGGTGCGGAGGCAATGTGGAGCGGACGGCAGCCGTTCTGTGTCAGCACAAGAACACGGTGAGGTACAGGATGGATCGCATAGGTGAGATATTAGGCGCTGAAAACAACATCGAACTGTACGGTAAGCTGTACTTTTTCACGAGAGCATACCTTTCGGAGCCGTATCTTGAAATGTTTTTTGGATAATAGAGGTAAAATTTGCGGGAAATGGTGAGATTTGAACATCAATAACCTTTACTTTTTAAATGAAACAGGGTATAATAATATGCACTATGTGTTTATGATCGAGGAGGATATATATTCATGAAAGCAACATTAATTTCAAAGGAAAACAACGACGCGAAATTCACCATGGAATTCACTGCCGAGGAATTCGAAAATGCGATAATAAATGTTTACAAGACCCAGAAGGACAAATTCACAGTGGATGGATTCAGAAAGGGAAAGGCGCCGAGAAGCATCATCGAGAAGAAGTACGGCGAGGGCATATTCTTTGAAGATGCCATAAACAATCTCTTTTCGGCCGAGTACCCGGGAGCTCTGGACGAGCTTAAGCTGGATGTCATCGACAGCCCGAGGGCTGAGTTCAGCCAGATCAAAAAGGGCGAGGGCTTCACTGTGACCATAACGGTGGCATGCTATCCCGAGATAGAGGTGAAGGACTACAAGGGCGTCGAGATCGAGGAGATAAGCTCGGAAGTAACGGATGAAGACGTTGAGAACGAGCTGAAGGCCAGAGCGAAGAGAAACGCCAGAATGGTGACCGTCGACAGACCTGCGAAGGAAGGAGACACGGTTCTCATAGACTATGAGGGCTGGGTCGGCGACGAAAAGTTCGATGGCGGTACGGCGGAAAGACAGCCTCTCAAGCTGGGCTCCGGAACATTCATACCGGGATTTGAAGAGCAGCTCATCGGAGTGAGTACCGGCGAGGATAAGGACGTGAAGGTAACGTTCCCTGAGGAATATCATGCGGAGGATCTTGCGGGCAAGGAAGCCGTGTTCAAGTGCAAGGTGCATGAAGTCAAGGAAGAGGAAGTACCGGAGATAAACGACGAGTTCGTAAAGGACGTGAGCGAGTTCGATACTCTCGACGAGTATAAGGCTGACATAAAGGCGGAGCTTGAAAAGAGCAAGGCGGCAAGAGCCGAGAACGCCATGAAGAACAAGGTCATCGAGAAGGTGTTTGAGGCAAACGATATAGATGTACCGGATGTGATGGTCGAGAGCGAGATCGACAACATGATGTCGGAATTCGACCAGCAGCTCAGATCGCAGGGACTTGATCTGAACACGTACATGCAGTATCTCGGCAAGGATCCTAAGGAGATGAGAGACGAGCTGAAGGATGAAGCATTCAAGAAGACGAAGACGAGGATGATCGTCACGGCAGTCGCTCAGCAGGAGGACTTCCAGGTGACGCCGGAGGAAGTAAATGCGGAGCTGGAGAACATGGCAAAGCAGTACGGTCTGGAAGCTGACAAGCTCAGAGAGATGATCGGCGAGGAAAACCTCAGCATGATCGAGGGAGATATCAAGGTAAGGAAGGCTGTCGACATGATGTACGACAGTGCGGTAAAGAAACAGGCATAAAACAAGGAGGTCCGGATTATGGCACTGGTACCATATGTTATAGAACAGACCAGCAGAGGAGAACGATCCTACGATATATATTCAAGGCTTTTGAAAGACAGGATAATATTTCTCGGCGAGGCTATAGACGAGCATATAGCCAGCCTCGTCGTGGCGCAGCTGCTGTTTCTGGAAGCGGAAGATCCGGATAAGGACATAAACATATACATAAACAGCCCCGGCGGTTCGGTGACCGCCGGAATGGCTATATATGATACTATGCAGTACATAAAGCCGGCAGTATCGACCATATGTGTCGGGATGGCTGCCAGCATGGGAGCATTTCTGCTTTCAGCGGGGGAAAAGGGAAAACGTTTCGCACTGCCAAACGCGGAGATAATGATACATCAGCCTCTCGGCGGAGTGCAGGGACAGGCGGAGGACATAAAGATCCACGCCGAGTGGATACTTAAGACAAGAGAAAAGCTCAACAGGATATTGAGTGAGAATACAGGTCAGCCTCTGGATGTCATAGCAAGGGATACCGACAGGGACAATTTCATGTCCGCGGAGGAAGCGATGCGATACGGTCTTATCGACAAAGTGATCAGAGACAGGTAGACAAGGGGTGCATATCAGATGAGCAAATATGACGAAAACAACGAACTGAGGTGTTCTTTTTGCGGAAAGCCCCAGAGTCAGGTGAAGAGATTGATCAGCGGATCAGGGGTGTACATCTGCAACGAGTGCATAGAACTCTGTCAGGACATACTGGCATCAGAGGAGAACAGAGCCGCGGGAGGAGCCGTGCCGGGCGCCGGGCCTGAAAAACTCCCGAAGCCGAAGGAGATCTACGATATATTGTCCGAATACGTCATAGGGCAGGATGACGCGAAAAAAGCGCTGTCGGTGGCGGTATACAATCACTACAAGAGGATAAACTACGTGTCGGATGACGATGACGGAGTGGAGATACAGAAGAGCAATATCATAATGGTGGGTCCTACGGGATCCGGCAAGACGCTGCTGGCACAGACACTGGCAAAGATACTGAACGTACCTTTCGCCATAGCCGACGCGACGGCTCTCACCGAAGCGGGATATGTGGGCGAGGATGTGGAGAACATACTCTTAAAGCTCATACAGGCGGCGGACTACGACATAGAGAAGGCTCAGCGCGGCATAATATACGTGGACGAGATAGACAAGATATCGAGAAAATCGGAGAACCCGTCCATAACGAGGGACGTCAGCGGTGAAGGCGTACAGCAGGCGCTGCTGAAGATACTGGAGGGCACCGTGGCGAACGTACCTCCTCAGGGAGGCAGGAAGCATCCTCATCAGGATTTCATACAGTTCGACACGACGAACGTCCTCTTCATATGCGGAGGAGCTTTCGACGGACTCGATAAGGTGATACAGAGAAGGATAGGCGAGAAGACCATAGGGTTCAACTCCAACATCGAGGCCGACAAGGTAAAGCAGGCCGATCTTCTCAGGCATATAGAGCCGGAGGATCTGCTCAAGTACGGACTGATACCGGAGTTCATAGGAAGACTCCCGGTACTCGTGACGCTGGAGGAGCTTTCAAAAGAGGCTCTCGTGGAGATAATCACGGAACCGAAGAACGCCCTCGTAAAACAGTACAGCAAGCTGTTTGCGATGGACGGTGTCGACCTTGCGATAACGGATGATGCCATAGAGGCCATCGCTGAACGGGCGCTGGAAAGAAAGACAGGCGCCAGAGGCCTGCGCGGCATCATGGAGAAGATAATGAACAATATAATGTATGAGCTGCCGTCAAGGGACGATGTCAGCAAATGCATAATAACGAGGGAGACCGTAGAGGCGGAAAAAGATCCTGAACTTATACTGGCCGAGCCTGAGCGCGCTAAAGCAACGAAAGCTACGGCAGAAACGGCGTAATGAACACGGGCGGCTTTTGTAAGTCGCCCTTTTTGCAGATAAAATACAGGACAGGAAACACGGAGGATTGATAAGTAATGGACGATAACAATAACAGGAAAAATGTTGATATAGATAACGAAAACGATGTCCGGAACGCGGACGATACAGATATACTTGACGGCGAGATGATGGAACTGCCGATGATACCGCTGAGGGGACTGTCGGTGTTCCCCAACATGGTGCTCCACTTCGATATAGGAAGGGAAAAATCCATAAACGCGCTGGAAAAGGCGATGGTGATGAACCAGTACATATTCCTCGCATCCCAGAAGGACGACAACACGGATCTGCCGACGCCCGACGATTTTTATCACATAGGCACGGTGGGAAAGATAAAGCAGATGCTCAAGCTGCCGGGGGATTCAATCAGGGTGCTGGTGGAAGGCGTATGCAGAGGAGAGATCGAAGAGGTGATGTTCGAAGTCCCTTACTTCAAATGCATGATAAGGAAGATAGAGGAGCCTGTATACCCCGAGGACGATGCCGAAGCCGAGGCGCTGATGAGGACGGTGTTGTCCAATTTTGACGAGTACATAAACATAAACAGGAATCTTGCACCGGAGATATTCGCAACGGTGGTGACCATAGAAGATCCCGGCAGGATGGCCGACATGATCGCATCACATCTTGAGATAAAGCTGGAAGACAAGCAGGTGCTGCTGGAGACGCTGGACCCGAAGGAGAGGCTCGAAAAGCTCAACTCCATACTGACGAAGGAGATAGAGATACTCAACATAGAGCAGGAGATATCCGGCAGGGTGAAATCCCAGATAAACAAGAACCAGCGCGAATACTACCTCAGAGAGCAGATGAGGGCGATACAGGAGGAGCTGGGAGTTGCCGAGGACGTGGAGGACGAGGTCGAAGGCTTCATGGAAACGCTGGAATCCCTCAATCTGGAGGAAAAGACGAAGAAGAAGGTCGAGAAGGAGATAGAACGTTTCTCCAAGATGCAGTCGTCTTCTGCGGAGGCAAACGTGAGCCGCAGCTACATAGAGACCATACTTTCCCTGCCGTGGAACAACGAGAGCGAAGACAACATAGATCTCAACAAGGCTGAGGATATACTGAACGAGGATCATTACGGCCTCGACAAGGTGAAGGAAAGGGTACTGGAGTATCTGGCCGTGATGCAGCTTTCAAAATCGCTGAAGGGACCGATACTCTGCCTCGTGGGTCCTCCGGGAGTCGGAAAGACATCCATAGCCAGGAGCATAGCCAGATCCATAGGAAGAGAGTTCGTGAGGATGTCGCTGGGCGGAGTCAGAGACGAAGCCGAGATAAGAGGTCACAGGAGGACGTATATAGGAGCAATACCGGGAAGGGTGATAAGCGCCATAAAGGATGCGGGTACGAAAAATCCGGTATTCCTGTTCGATGAGGTGGACAAGATCGGTGCGGACTACAAGGGCGATCCGGCTTCCGCGCTGCTGGAAGTGCTGGACCCCGAGCAGAACAGGGACTTCACCGATCATTATCTCGAAGTGCCGTTCGACCTGTCGAAGGTTATGTTCATAACAACCGCCAATACGACGGGTACGATACCGAGGCCTCTCCTTGACAGGATGGAGGTCATCGAAGTCAGCGGATATACCGAGGAAGACAAGCTCAACATAGCCGAACGCTATCTCGTTCCGAAGCAGACGGAGGAGAACGGGCTGACGAAGAAAAACATATCCTTTACGGAGAAGGGCCTGCGAACGATAATAAATTACTACACCAGAGAATCCGGCGTGCGTAATCTGGAACGCGAGATAGGAAACCTCTGCAGAAAGGTCGCAAGAAACGTCGTGTGCGGCGAGACTAAAAAGACCAGCATAACAGGCAAAAAAGTCGAGGAGATGCTGGGAAAGAAGCGTTTCCGGTTCGATATCATAAAGGGAGAGAAGGAAGTCGGAGTGACGACGGGACTGGCGTGGACAGTCGTGGGCGGCGATACGCTGTTCATAGAGACGGTGGCCGTACCGGGAAGCGGCAAACTCGCCCTTACGGGACAGATGGGCGACGTCATGCAGGAGTCCGCAAGAGCCGGCATCAGCTACATAAGGTCGGTAAGCAAAAAGTTGGGGATAGAGGAAGATTTCTACAAGAAATACGATCTCCATATACATATACCGGAAGGTGCGATACCAAAGGACGGTCCGTCGGCAGGTGTGACCATGTGCACCGCGCTCATTTCCACTCTCACGGACACCCCTGTCAGGAAGGATATCGCCATGACGGGAGAGATAACACTGAGAGGCAAGGTGCTGCCGGTAGGCGGTATAAGGGAAAAGGTCATGGCTGCCCACAGAGCCGGTATAAGGAAGGTGCTGCTGCCTAAGGACAACGAGGTGGATATACAGGACATTCCGGAAGTGGTGAGAAACGACATGGAATTCGTGCTTCTGAAGAACGTCAACGACGCTCTGAAGGAAGTGCTGGTGAAGGATGAGAAGCATGATCATAAAAAAAGCTGATATAGAGGCGGTAGCCGTAAAACCGTCCCAGTACCCGAAAGGCGGTCTGAAGGAGATCGCCTTTGCCGGAAGATCCAATGTGGGAAAATCATCGCTGCTCAATACGCTGACGGGACGCCGCAATCTGGCGCGGGTCAGTGGCAGTCCGGGAAAGACGCGTACGATAAATTTTTACAGGATCAACGACGCATTCAGGATCGTCGATCTGCCGGGATACGGATATGCGAAGGTATCGAAGTCGGTTTCCGACAGCTGGGGAGAGATGATGGAGACGTATCTCGAAGGAAGGGAAGAGCTGGTCAGCGTCATACAGCTGGTGGATATACGGCACGAGCCTTCGAAGCAGGACGTGGCGATGTACGGATACCTGCGGCATTACGGACTCAACGGGCCGGTGGTCGCCACAAAGGCGGACAAGATATCGAGAAACCAGACGGCCAGGCAGCTGAAGACGATACGTCAGACGCTGGGACTCGGACAGGACGATGTGGTCATACCGGTCTCATCACTTAAAAAGACGGGATATGAAGAGCTTTTGGATGCGATGGAGAGCATACTGGAAGGATAGGGACAGATGCAGTATTTTGGTCTCAGAGTCATAATAAAGCGCATAAAGGCCATCAGGTTCATGATGGCCGACAGGTCCGTGCCCAAAAGGAAGAAGGCGCTCATAGTGTTCGGTATAATATACCTGTTCCTTCCGGTGGATCTGATACCGCCCATACTGTTCCCGATAGCGTGGGTGGACGACCTGATAATATGGCTCTGCATACTGTGGTATCTGAGAAACGAGCTCGATAAGTACTGGATGGGCGGCAAGACAAAGGACTACTCGAAGAAATACAGGGGAAAGACATTTGTCGATGACGTCGAGTATGAAGTAAGGGAAGACGAAGGGAAGAGAAAAAAAGGAGACTGATCTTATGACAGGCGATACAGTCGGAAGTGTAATGTTTACACAGGAAGAGATAAACGCAAGGGCTGCGGAGATAGCCCGCGACATCGAAAGGGATCTTGCCGGAGAGCAGGTGGTGCTGGTGGGCATACTGCGGGGCGCCGTCATGTGGATGGTGGACATGATGAAGAACGTAAATCTTGATATGGTGATAGATTTCATGGCTGTCAGCAGTTACGGCTCTTCGACGAAATCATCCGGCATTGTGAAGATAGTGAAGGATCTTGAAACGGATATAAAGGATAAGAACGTCATTATCGTGGAAGACATCGTCGATTCGGGGACGACGCTGAAATACCTGAAAGAGTATCTCAGCGGCCGCGGAGCGAAAACGGTGAGGATATCCGCTCTTCTCGACAAGCCTGCGGGAAGACGTGTCGATGTGGACGTGGACTATATCGGATTTACGGTGGACGACAGGTTCATAGTCGGATACGGGCTGGATTACGATCAGCGGTACAGGAACCTTCCGTATATAACGTATCTGGATGACGACGGTGAGTGATGTCGCAGACAGTTATCAACGGGAGCAGCGGATATCGACGGAGATAGGTGGATTTATGCAAAAATTGAGAGGTCTTTGGAAGATAATATTCGGACGTACGACGATGCTTGTCCTGTTGTTGCTGATACAGGTGCTGATACTGTCGGGTGGGTTCATAATCCTCGACAGGCAGATCCTGATACTCAACTACATGGCGGGATTTCTCGCGGTCATAATACTGATGTACATACTCAACGTCAGACAGAACAGCAGCTTCAAGCTGATGTGGATAATCCTGATACTGGCCGTACCGATAGTCGGTGTCACGTTCTACATATTCACAAAGCTGCAGCCGGGCACCCGGTTCATTGCACGCCGTGTCAGGGAGCTTGCCGAAGAGGAGGCTCCGTTTCTCGTGCCCGACAGGGCCATGACGGAAAAGGTGTACGAGACTTCCAGACCTGAAGCCGGTCTGTTTAAATACATACACGATTCGGGGAATTATCCGGCATACGGCAATGCCAGCGTCAAGTATTTCCCTCTCGGTGAAGACAAGTTCAAGGAGATGATATACCAGCTGGAAAGGGCGAGGGATTTCATCTTTCTCGAGTATTTCATCGTGGAGCGCGGTCATATGTGGAACACGGTTCTGGATATACTTGTGAGGAAGGCGCGGGAAGGAGTCGAAGTCAGGTTCATGTACGACGGCACATGTACGCTGTCGCTGCTGCCCAAGAACTACAACAAAAGAATGGAGTCGCTGGGCATAAAGTGCAAAATATTCTCGCCTATGATGCCTTTTCTGACGACGCATCAGAACAACAGGGATCACAGGAAGATCCTCGTGATAGACGGACATACGGCTTTCACGGGAGGCATAAATCTGGCGGATGAATATATAAATGAAAAGAGACGTTTCGGTCACTGGAAGGACACGGCCATAATGGTGAAGGGCCGTGCCGTGAACAATTTCACGCTGATGTTTCTCCAGATGTGGAACATCACGGAAAAAAAGCGTGAAAACTACGGGCGCTACATGTACGCGGGAGAAGAACGTCCCGATCCGTCCATGAGGGTTGGCGGATACATTGTGCCTTACGGCGACAGCCCCTATGACAACGAGGACGTTGGAGAAAAGGTGTATCTTGACATCATAAATACGGCCAACGATTACGTTCACATAATGACGCCGTATCTCATACTTGATGAGGAGATGCTGAACGCCATAACCTTTGCTGCGCAGCGCGGCGTCGATGTCAAGATAATACTGCCGCACATACCGGACAAGAAATATGCCTACTGGCTGGCCCGGACCCATTACAGGGAACTGATATCCCAGGGTGTCAAGCTTTACGAGTATACGCCGGGATTCGTACATGCCAAGGTGTTCACCAGCGATGATGAGAAGGCGGTGGTCGGTACGATAAACCTCGATTTCAGGAGCCTTTTCCTGCATTTCGAGTGTGCGGCCTACATATGGCGCAACCCTGTCGTGGATGATATAGAGTACGATTTCCAGACGACCCTCGGGAAGTGTGAGAGAGTGACGATGCAGAACTGCAGCAGATATAACATCATATACAGGATCCTGGGCAGAGCTCTGAGGTTCATAGCGCCGCTGATGTAGTCGTGAATGAAAGGGAGATGCGATATGCTTTTCAGTAACATAACCATATTGAACGAGAATATGGAGGCAGAGAAAAACAGATATGTACAGATAGACGGAGACAGGATATCGTACATAGGCGACAGACAGCCGGAAGGAGCGTACGGCAGGGTCATAAACGGAAAGGGAAAGCTGCTGATGAGCGGCTTTTTCAACGCTCATGCCCATTCTCCGATGACGCTGATGCGCGGATACGGCGAGAACATGGCGCTGAGCGACTGGCTCAATAAGAAGATCTTTCCTTTCGAAGACATGCTGAGCCCCGATGCCGTATACTGGGGAACCATGCTGGCCATGGCGGAATCATTAAGGTTCGGCATAGTGTCCACCAGCGATATGTACTATTTCTGTGAGGATATGGCAAGAGCGGTCATCGACTGCGGGGCGAAGAACAACATATCGAGATCCGTCGTGAACCCGGCGGGAGAGGATCCCGAATCTCTTGAGAGCTTCCGGGAGATGAAGGAGCTCTACAGGGATTTTCATAACGCGGAAGAGGGAAGGATAAAGGTGGATATGAGCCTTCACGCCGAGTATACGTCCGATATGGGAACGGCGACGGCTCTTGCGGAACACGCCGTATCCCTCGGGGATGTGCGTATGCAGGTGCATGTGTCCGAGACGCTGTCCGAACACGAGGAGTGTATCGCAAGGCACGGCATGACGCCTGCCGCCTATCTTGAAAAGGCGGGCATATTCGATGTGCCGACGGTGGCCGCCCACTGCGTATGGTCAACTGACGATGATCTTGATATATTCAGGGAAAAGGGCGTCACCGTGGCTACGAATCCCGTCAGCAACATGAAGCTGGCAAGCGGCATATGCAATGTGCAGCGAGTCATCGACAGGGGCGTGGATCTTGCCATAGGTACGGACGGTGTGGCCAGCAACAACAGCCTGAACTTCATAGAAGAGATAAAGACGATGCTCATAGGCTGCAAGGCGGTGACGCGGGATCCGGCGGCCATGTCCGTGACGGATGCCCTGAAGGCAGCCACGGCCGGCGGTGCGAAGGCACAGGGAAGATACGACAGCGGTGTTCTGAAGGAAGGCTGCAGGGCGGATCTGATCGTGATCGATATTTCAGGTGCAAATATGCACCCCGTTCACAGTTTCATCAATAATCTGGTATATTCTAGTTCAGGTAGCGATATAGCGATGACCATGGTGGACGGAAAAGTGCTCTATGAAAACGGACAGTATACCACCATAGATATCGAGAAGACGATATCGCAGGTCGAAAGAGCGACGGGAGAGATACTAGCGAGGCTTTGATAATGACTAAGAAATCACTGTTGAAGGGTGCGGTCGTGATGGCGGCCGCGGGAATGATAGTAAAACTGCTGGGAGCTGTGTTCAGGATACCGCTCGCCAACATGATAGGCTCGGTGGGGATGGCCAACTATTCCCCGGCATATTCCATATATGCTTTTCTGCTGGTGTTCGCAACGGCAGGTATACCGGTGGCCATATCGAAGATGGTGTCGGAGCGGTATGCCGTAGGGCAGTTCAGCGAAGCGGAGCGCGTGTTCAGGATATCGAGAAAGCTGATGATGGTCATCGGCGTTACGGGATTTCTGATACTGTTCTTCCTCGGGGATCTGATCGCCGATATAATAAATATGCCGGGATCGGCTCTTTCCATGAAGACGACGTCGATAGCGCTGCTGCTGGTGCCGATAATGTCGTCATACAGAGGGTACTTCCAGGGTATGCAGGACATGAGACCTACTGCCGTCTCGGAAGTTGCAGAGCAGTCCTTCAGGGTGCTGTTCGGCCTGCTGCTGGCGCATTTTCTCATGGCTGATCAGTTCGATATACTGGGATACAGCAGTGCGGAGAGAGGCGCCGCCGGCGGATGCTTCGGTGCTTCTGCAGGTTCCATAGGCGGTCTGGCTGTAATGCTGATCGTTTATATGCTGGCAAGAAAGGGCATAAAGAGGCGTATAGAAAAGGAAGAGACATCCGAGAAGGAACCGGCGAAGGATATCCTCAAAAGGATAGCGGCCATAGCCATACCGATAACGATAGGCTCAGCCATCATGCCGATAGTGAACCTGATAGATGCCGCCATGGTAAAGACCAGGCTCCTCGTGGCGGGATTCGATTCCATAACGGCGGAAGGCCTTTACGGTCAGCTCGTGGGGTTTGCCGCTCCTATAATACAGTTCCCACAGGTATTGATGACGGCCATAGTCATGAGTCTCGTGCCTATGGTATCCGCTGCCAACAAGCTCAACAACAGAGAGGAGCTGCACGGTCACATATCCCTCGGCATGAGGATGACGACGATAGTGGCATTTCCTGCAGCCGTGGGCATGTTCGTACTGGCGGAGCCGATACTGCTGCTGCTCTATGCGGCCCAGAAGGAGAGCGCCGTAAGCGCGGCTCCGTGCCTGCAGATATACGCCATAGGGTTCGTGTTCCTCGCCATCATAACGACGATGACAGGCGCGCTGCAGGGCATAGGAAAACAGCAGCTGCCTGTGATAAACCTGTGCATAGGACTCATAGCCAAATTTGTGCTCACATGGGTGCTTACGGCTATCCCGTTCATGAACGTGAAGGGCGCGGTAATAGGCTCGGCGACCACATATCTCATAGCGATGATCCTCGATATCATAGCCGTCAAGAAGTACAGCGGAGTGAAGTTCCCTGTATCGCTGGCTTTCGTGAAACCGCTGATATCATCCTTCGTGATGGGTGCGGTGGTAATACTGGCATATAAGGGGCTCTATGCCGTGACCGGCAGCAACAGCATCTCGACGATGATCGCGATAGTTATAGGTGTGATTGTATACGGTCTCATGATAATCAGGACGAAGACCATAAGCCGCGACGAGATGACCGGCATATCCGCGGGAAGGAAGCTGGCGGCGATATGCGACAAGCTGAAGCTCTGGTGATACGTCGAACGTTGAAATTCAAATAAAAATCGGAGTTCAAAGTCTAAAACAGCTTGACAAACACGCTGAAAGATGGGAAAATAGTGCATAGGCAGAGCACGAGGGATACTGCCTGGCGACGGAGAAGAGTATTTGACATAATTACAATTGGTTATTATTTTTAAGGAGGATTTATTAATGAATAAAGCGGAATTAGTAGCTGCAGTTGCAGAAAAAACGGGTTTTACAAAGAAGGATGCCGAGCTGGCAGTTAATGCGTTTGTTTCGAGCGTAGAGAATTCTCTTGTAAAAGGCGAGAAGGTTCAGCTTATAGGATTCGGAACTTTTGAAGTTCGTCAGAGAAAAGCAAGACAGGGAAGAAATCCTAGAAAACCGGGCGAAGTTATTAAGATCGCTGCTTCAAAGGCTCCTGTATTCAAGGCCGGTAAGGCGCTCAAAGACGCTGTTAACAAATAAGCGACGTAAGAGAGATAAGACAGAGAACAAAAGGGTAACTTCGTTTACCCTTTTATTTTGTCCGCGGAAATGTCCGCGGCGCAGCAGGAGGACGTATGAGGATAGATAAATTCCTGAAGAATTCCCGCATAATAAAGCGGCGTACGGTCGCCAAGGAGGCGTGTGAACAGGGCAGGATAACGGTGAACGGAAAGGTCGCAAAACCGGGAACGGAAGTCGATACGGGAGATGAGATCTATATAAGCTTCGGGAACGGCAGCCTCAGGGTAAGGGTCACGGAGCCAAAGGACTCATGCCGTAAGGAAGATGCGGCGTCTATGTATGAGGTCATAGAGTAGCCGGAAACAGAAAAGGTGAAGTTGATGAGCAGCTCCCGTCGGCAGATGGATGCATACCGGGCGGGGGCTTTTGATATGATGGAGGGTATATCGTCGTGAGCAGTCAGGCAGAAGACAGGATGAAGGCAATCGCAGAAGAGATAGAAAGCGCCGGCGGCAGCAATATGAACTCGCTGCTGGCTCCGGGGCCGCTCGGGCTTGATGAGGAAAAACTGTCTGCGGAGATACGTTTTGTCAGGAAGGAATGGGAGACGAATGAGCGCGGTGAGATACACGGCGGAGCCATATCGGCCATGTTCGACACGGCCATGGGGATGACGGTACTCGCCTATTCGGAATCGGAACATATATCCACAGCCGATCTCGATGTGAGCTTTATAAGGCCGTTTCTCGGTGAAAGCTATATATTCAGAGCGGAGGCGCTCCATCCGGGAAGGATGCTGGTGAGAGCAAGAGCCGTTGCATACGATGAGGAAAACGGCAAGGTGCTGGCATCGGCGACAGCCAATTTCGTGCATCTCAGATGACGGCGGGAAAAACAGAGTTATGAAAAAGAGCCGGTACGCATGGCATGGCTGAGGTGACCATATCGTACCGGCTCTTTTCGTATCAGCAGCTTTGCCGCCGTATAATATTCATCGGATCATGACTACTGTGCAAGATTTTCGATAAAATGTATTATGTTCATCATTGCGATCTCCATGTGCTGCAGGTTGCATCGGTATGACACCATGTTGAGGTCGGCCTTTGAAGCGAATATGCAGCACTCACTGTTTTCAAGGGACGCCGGTACCACCGGTTCATCGGAGCCGAGAGCGTCTGTGAGGTAAGGTGCCGGTCCCGTTTCACTGTCCGAGCTCCACGTCATGTTCTTGTCGGAGACGGAGTAGGATATGCCGCAAAGTCCCGACGTGGTGAGGAATACGTCCGCCATTTCGTCGAGGACGGCGCTGTCGGTGCTCCTTGATGTCATGGTGAGTCTGAATTTACCGTCCGATGTTGATACTGACGATATGTCGGATGCCGATATGAGGCTGCCGTCATCTTCGTCCTGAAGGTATACGCCGCTCTGCAGCGTATACATCAGGCTTATGATATTGTCGCTCGTCTGACTGTCCATGGAGACTTCCGGCATGGATGTCTCGGTCAGGGTGTACACGAAGTTGTCGTTGAGGCTTTCAAACCTGTCCTTCATATTGTTGTATGATGAATTGAACTTCTTC
Source organism: uncultured Bacillota bacterium (assembly GCA_949287115.1). Classification (GTDB taxonomy): domain Bacteria; phylum Bacillota; class Clostridia; order Peptostreptococcales; family Anaerovoracaceae; genus Lentihominibacter. The sequence continues at coordinate 19,081 of CASEFF010000039.1, forward strand.
GTGAAGCTGTCGATATCGTTGCTGTCCACTATGACGGTCGCAGTCGCCGACGTAGGCGTATATCCGTCAGTCGTTTCGCTTTCGAAGGAGACCAGCGTGAAGAGCTGTCCCGAGCTCTTTTCATTGGCCAGCAGGTTGCCTATGGTCTCTATTGGATTAGGGTAGTGCTCGTCGAAATCGAAGGGATCGTGGTAGCCCGATATCGACATCGTTATATCAAAGGCATTGGAATACGAAGGGCTGTCTGTCGTTATCGGAGCAGTCATGGTACTCGTCATCTCGTATGAACCGCCTGTATTGAGGAGCACGTCGTCGCTCTGATCGATGTTTATGAAATTATCGTACTGGAGATATCTCTTGCTGACCGATGAGGCTCCCGTGAACTCCCCGTTGTCTATCTCGGTGACGATGAGCGCTATATCGCCGTGGTTTTCCGGACCGAGAAGGGCTGTGAGAGCCGTGGCGAGAGGCTGCATTGAGGCGCTGAAATCATCGGTCCTTATGCCGCACTGCAGCAGCGTGGATTCGCGGTCTTCATATCCGTCGGTGGCGGGGTTTGTCAGTACTGTGTAGTTGTTGGAATTGGCCTCCATCGTTATGTCGTTTTTGCCCGCCCAAGATTTCAGGTATTCGGATACGAGCCCGTATTGTCCGGATTCACCGGAAAAGGTCGAAGTCAGTTCGTCGTAGGTCGACTCCACCGAGGCCTTCAGTTCGCTCTCTCTTGAGATCTCTCCTATGGAGCAGCCGCTCAGACAGAAAGCGATGAGCGTGATGACGGCCGCCAGCAATGATAAATACCTCTTCATAGTCTATATTTCTCCTTGTCTGATCCTGTCATTTCTAATATAATAATATATAATAACACATGATAAAAATAAATTACATATAATGATTATATAGATCGTATGAATATTTTGAGAAGATCGCCGGAGCGATCGGCGATGCACCGTAACAAGGACGGCGGCGAAAGGCAGGATTGAAGCAAAATGGAGACCAAGAATTTCATCATAAGGGAGACCGAGTTCGGAGACTACGAGTATTTTATCAGGTGGGAGACCGATCCCGACATAACGGAGTATCTGACGTACGATGAGAACAGGAGTTATGAAGAAGTAGTTACCGAAGCCATATACAATAAGTTCAGCAAGGACAAGCTGGACTATACGATAGTCCACAGGGACAGCGAGAGGCCTGTCGGCAGAGTCCTGATAACGAGAGTGGATGAGAAGACGGATTCGCTGGACATAACGAAGTTCTATATAGGAGAAAAGGACCTGTGGGGACAGGGGGCAGCGAGGGAGATAATGAACGAGCTGCTGGAATATTTCTTCACGTTCCTCCATATGGAGAGAGTCACGCTGGATTACTACACCGGCAACAAGAGAGCGCTTGGGCTCTACGAGAGCATGGGCTTCAAGAACGAAGGCGTCGGAAGGCATGCGACGAAGAAGAACGGTATATATTACGACCTGAACTTCATGTCGCTCCTCAGATCCGAGTTTTTCGGCGAAAAGAGATGACAGACACAAGGTAGACATAAGAATACATTATGAAAAGCAAAAGAGCTCTTCCCGTTGCGGGGAGGGCTTTTTGACGCTATGGATAAAAAAAGTCAAGTAAAAAATATCGATACGTATTGACTGTATCCGTATTTGGTGTATAATCTTATCTTGAAATCGTGATATAACAACATGTAGTGGTCATTCATTAGGCAGAGGTGAAGTTGATGGAACAGATAAAACAGATAATAAAGAGAGACGGAAGGACGGTCGATTTTAACATCGACAAGATAGCGGACGCCATATACAAGGCCGCTCAGGTGCTGGGCGGAAAGGACTACGATATGGCGAGGTATCTTGCAAGACAGGTCGAGGTATATCTGCTGGAGATATGCCATAACGATATACCTACGGTGGAGCAGATACAGGACGCCGTGGAAAAGGTGCTGATAGAGAACGGTCATGCCAGGACCGCCAAGGAGTACATACTGTACAGGGCGGAACGTACGAGAGTGAGAGAGATGAATACGAGACTGATGAAGACGTACGAGGATCTCACTTTCAAGGAAGCGAAGGACAACGACACCAAGAGGGAGAACGCCAACATCGACGGGGATACGGCCATGGGCACCATGCTGAAATACGGCTCGGAGGGCGCGAAGCAGTTCTACGAGATGTTCGTGCTGAAGCCGGAACACGCCAGAGCCCACAGAGAAGGAGATATCCACATCCACGATATGGACTTCCTGACCCTCACCACCACATGTTGTCAGATAGATATAGAGAAGCTGTTCCGGGGCGGATTTTCGACGGGGCACGGTTTCCTCAGGGAGCCTAACGATATACAGAGCTATGCCGCCCTGGCATGTATAGCGATACAGTCCAACCAGAACGATCAGCACGGCGGACAGAGCATACCGGACTTTGATTACGGCATGGCCAACGGAGTGAAGAAGACGTACAGGAAGCTGTACTGGACCAACCTCGGCAAGATGCTCAATCTGCTCTTTGATATTGATGACGGAGTGGAAAAGACGAAGGACATCGGAGCGAGGATAATGGAGGAGCACGACATATATCCCATACTCGCCGACGACAACGGATACAAGGAGATAGAGAGACGGTACCTCAGGGAAATAATAGATGAGAAGTTCATAGACAAGCTCCAGAAGAAGGCGACGAAATACGCCAACGAGGAAGTGAAAAGAGCCACGTATCAGGCGATGGAAGCTTTCGTGCACAATCTCAACACCATGCATTCCAGAGCGGGAGCCCAGATACCGTTTTCATCCATCAACTACGGTACTGACACGTCTCCGGAAGGCAGGATGATAATAGAGAACATACTGCTGGCGACGGAAGCGGGCCTCGGCAACGGCGAAACGGCCATATTCCCGATACACATATTCAAGATAAAGGAAGGCATAAACTACGAGCCGGGCGATCCCAACTACGATATGTTCAGACTGGCATGCAGAGTATCGGCGAAGAGACTCTTCCCGAACTTCTCGTTCATAGATGCGCCGTTCAACCTTCAGTATTACCACGAAGGCGACCCGAACACGGAAGTGGCCTACATGGGATGCAGGACGAGAGTCATAGGCAACGTGTACGATCCGACAAGGCAGGTGGTGGGAGGCAGAGGAAACCTCAGCTTCACATCGGTAAACCTGCCGCGTATAGCGATAAAGGCTCACGGCGACGTGGACTGGTTCTTCGAGGAACTGGAAAGAAAGGTGGATCTCTGCATAGACCAGCTCATGGAGAGATATAAGATACAGGCTTCCAAGAAGGTCAAGAACTATCCGTTCCTGATGGGCCAGGGCGTATGGCTGGATTCGGACAAGCTGAAGCCGGAGGATTCGGTTGCAGAGGTGCTGAAGCACGGCACGCTGACGGTGGGCTTCATCGGTCTTGCGGAGTGTCTGAAAGCCCTCATAGGCTCTCACCACGGAGAGAGTCAGGAAGCTCAGAGCCTCGGACTTGAGATCATAGGCTTCATGAGGAAGAAGATGGACGAGGAGTCCAAAAAGACGGGATTCAACTACACGCTCATAGCCACGCCTGCCGAAGGACTTTCCGGAAGGTTCGTGAGGATAGACAGGGAAAGATACGGCGTCATAGAGGGAGTGACCGACAGGGAGTACTACACGAACTCCTTCCACATACCGGTATACTTCAATATAAACGCCTTCGATAAGATAAAGCTGGAGGCGCCTTATCATGCGCTGACCAATGCGGGCCATATCACGTATGTCGAGCTTGACGGCGATCCGTGCAAGAACCTTGACGCCTTCGAGCAGGTCGTAAGGTGCATGAAGGAGAGCGGAGTCGGATACGGCTCGATAAACCATCCGGTTGACAGGGATCCGGTCTGCGGATATACGGGCATCATAGACAACGAGTGCCCTCACTGCCACAGGACGGAAGACGACGGAGATCAGGGATTCGAGCGCATAAGACGTATAACGGGATATCTCGTAGGTACGATGGACAAGTGGAACGACGCCAAGACGGCGGAGGAGAGAGACAGGGTAAAACACAGCCTCGGCGCGCCTGACGGAAGGATGGAGACGCTGTGATGAGCGGCAGCAGATCACTGAGGCTCGCAGGTATCGTCAGGGAGTCCATAGTGGACGGACCCGGCATAAGGTTCACCGTTTTCTGTCAGGGCTGCCCCCACGGATGTCCCGGATGCCATAATCCCGAGACCCATGATTTTTCGGGAGGCAGCGATTGCAGCATAGACAGACTGATGGAGGAGATAGACAAAGACCCGCTCCTTGCGGGAGTCACATTCTCAGGCGGAGAGCCGTTCTGTCAGGCGGAAGCCTTCGAGGCCATGGCAGAGCTCGTCAGGCAGAGAGGTCTGTCGGTCACGGTGTTCAGCGGATATACATACGAGGAGCTGGAAGCGATGGCGGAACGCGATGTTCACGTCAGGGGGCTGCTGGACATGACGGACATACTGATAGACGGTCCCTTCGTAAAGGAGCTGAAGGACCTGACACTGCAGTTCAGGGGCAGTTCCAACCAGCGTGTCATAGACATGGAAAGCACCAGAAAGACCGGAAATGTCGTTTTGTGGGAACCTTACTGAAAAAAGTCCTTGTATTGGTGTTTTCGCTGTGATATAATGCAATATGTTCGAGTCCGCTCCGCCAACAGCGGTCAGGAGGACGCGAACATCGGAAGATGAAAAAAAGTCATGAGACTTTCATTACCTGATATATAAGGAGGTGCGGCAGATGTCAAGAAAGTGCGAGATTTGCGGAAAGGGACAGGTTTCCGGCAATAACGTATCACATTCCAACAGACATACCAGAAGAAAATGGAATGCGAATATCCAGAACGTAAGGATAGAAGAAGACGGCAAAGTAAGAAAAGCCAAGGTATGTACCAGATGCTTGAGATCAGGCAAGGTAAACCGTGCCATCTGAGTTTCGAAAAAAGACGCTCACTTTTGTGGGCGTTATTTTTTTTGAGACGCGGCGTTCCATGTGATAAAATGTCATTGCAGGAGGGA
>CASEFF010000040.1 GCA_949287115.1 uncultured Bacillota bacterium
CTGCTGGTGAACCCCAACATACTGGCGCTCTTCATCGGTTTCATGCTGAGCTTGCTGGGCGGGTTCATACCCGAGGCCGTCGATGAATACCTCGTATATCTGGGCAATATATCGACGCCGATGGCGATGATTTTCATAGGCTCCAGCCTGGTGGGGTATAATTTCAGGGATATCATAAAGGACAGGGTCATCATAGAGGGGAGCATCGTCAAGCTGGTGCTGCTGCCGTTGATAACGACGGGACTCGTATTCTTCCTGCCGGTGGATCCCATCATCAAGGTCGTGGTGGTCCTGGGAACGTGCTTCCCTGTCGCCGCAACTGCCGCGATGCTGGCAGAGCAGGAAGGTCAGGATCCGGGCCCGGCGAGCAAGACGCTGTTCCTCAGCACCATGGCGTCTCTGGTGACGGTGCCGGTATCCATAAATCTCATAGAGATGCTGTTCATGTAGGATATCTGCCGGGCGGGGATGTGATAAAAACATGTGATAAAGCCCCGTTTCAATGTTTTATGCCACTTTAGCATAGTCGATGATCGACACTTCCTGCATCGCGGTATCCTAGAGGCGTCTTATTTGATATCAGCTTAAAACGTCTGCGGTCTTTGTGCTGTCGGATCGCGTTCTAACAGCGCTCCGGGCGATATGCCGTAAAGATCGGCGATGGCTGTCAGCATACGCAGGTCGGGGAGCCTTTGCCCCGTCTCGTAAGCCGAGTATGCCGAGCGTGAGATGAAAAGTTTCGCGGCAATGTACTGCTGACTTAAACCGCGGGAAATACGCAGTCGACGGAGATTTGCACTTAGCGTTTCGCATATGGCGGCGGGTGCGTTTTTACTATAAACGTTATGGCTTGAAAGGGAAGTAAGGAGCCCGGCGATATCGAAAGTGAGGAGGACATCGATATCGACGCCGTACAGCGCGGAGACGGTGTGCAGGGCGATGACGTCGGGAAGGCGCGAGCCGCTTTCCATGGCGCGATATGCGGATCTGGATATGTTCAGCCGTGTGCATACGTATTCCTGGCTGAATCCGTGGACGTGCCTCAGCAGGCGCAGATTGGCGGCGAGAGGTATCGGGTCATGAGGTGCCGCCTTCCGGTTCGCCGCGCTCTGACACATGTGTTGACGTGGTTGCTTCCGGATACTCATGGTTTTCCTCCGTAAAGTGTCTATATTATATAAGAGGAAAGAACCCGGCAAAAAGTTGCAGGGTTTTAAAAATTTTTTTGTCAAGGGACGGCTTTTTTTGAAATTAAAGCAGCATGGCGGAGAAAAGCGCCTTAAAGTTCACATGCAACCCTTTAAAGTTTCGCCAATTTCACCCCTGCAAGTTTAAACTATAAGGAGTAAAACTACCGACTTGCAGAGGAAAGTGAAATGAGCGGGGACATCAAGGAGCTGAACAGAAAAGAGATGGGAGCCAGGATAAGGGCGAGAAGAGAGGCGCTGCAAATGACGAGAAATCAGCTGGCGGAGCGTCTTTCCGTGACGGGAAAATTCATAGCCGACATAGAGTACGGACATAAGGGAGTTTCCATCGACAATCTGTACAAGATCACTCAGATACTTGATATCAGCGCGGACTTTCTGCTGCGGGGAGATGATGGCGTATCGTCCGGGGATGCGAGAAAGAAGATGCTGAACGAGAATATCCTCGGAGCTCTGAGCGTATGCTCGGAAAAACAGCTGGGCTGCATGGAGCAGATCGCCAGACTTTATGTGGAGGGTATCGTAGACAGAGAGTAGCCTATGGCGGCGTCGAAAAGGAAGGAGGCGCTGGAAAAGCTCTGCGTTGAGTATCGTTATGTGATGCGGCTTATCAGGCGTATGGGCATAGACGACGATGATGCGGGAGATATTGCGGGCGAAGTTTTTGTCGATGCCATGCGCGGGATCGACGGTCTGAGGGATGTCGCAAAGATGAGGGCGTGGCTCAGGGCCATCGCAGTCAACAGGATCAGAAGGTATTTTCGCGAACGCACGGAGTGCAGAGAGACATCGGGCGTGATGAGGACCGGGGCAGGTGAGACGGATCTGCTGGAGCTCATCGTCGATGAAGATATGAAGACAGACAGTCCGGTGGATGCGGAAACGAGAATGCTGCTGATGATGCTCGTTGACAGTCTGTCCGATCCGGCGAGGCGGATCATGGCCATGAGATTCTGGGGCGGATACAGACATTCGGAGATAGCAGAAGCTCTGGGAATCAACGTCAACACGGAAAAGAGCATATACATCAGGAGTCTGAAGCGGCTGAGAGAAAGATACGCGGAGACGACCGGCGGAGAGAAATAGATATGGAAATGCCGCACGCCCGGGGTTTTACGGGATGGCGGGAGCCGCACGATGCGCGGGTGTTTCCACGGCAGGTGAAAATGTACGATGCGCACGTAACAGGAGAAATACGACCCACAGGGGTAGGGTGGGGGTTTTATACATAAAAAAGAAAAAATATACATTATAAGTATAAAGATTTTATGAAAAACGGCGTCCGACGGCTTGCGGGCGTCGATTTTTATACTCTCGCGAACGTTTGCATAAGAAAAAAGTATAATTTTGAGCTCCACGCCGGCTTTCACGCCCGGAGGTTTATACATGGAATCTGTGAAAATCACAAAAAAAGTATAAGCAGAATCTCCCGGAAGCGCCGGCTGTGAAAAATTAACGTAAAAAGGAAAATAAAACACTGGTATATTAGGGCAAAAACGTTTACAATGATATTAGTTTAAGTTTGTTATAAGGAGGAATTTAACATGAAGACAGTTGGTGTACTGGGAACAGGTAC
>CASEFF010000041.1 GCA_949287115.1 uncultured Bacillota bacterium
CAGAAAGACCAGCACTACGGCTTTTTTGCTGTTGAGAGTCTCCAGCATCTTCTGTATCTTCTCTTCGCCGAAAATGAGGTGCATGGCGTCATGTCCCAGTATTCGGGCTACATAATATGTGATTATGGTGCCTAAAAATGCTCCTATTAGCGAATACAGGTATCCCGGCCAGAAACCGTACATGTATCCGGCGGCGAACTGGAGCCACTGACCCGGTATTATACATATCACGATCTGCAATATCTGTGAGCCCATATATATGAACACGCTCTCCGCCCTGTACTCGAAAAAGAACGCTTCTATGCTGTCCTTACTGGAAAACACGCTGATGATGTCGCGGTGGAAAAAATAGATATAGAGCGGTATGCCTATGACGATCACTATCAGCAGAGCCAGCTTCAGTATGGCGCTCACCACCTTGAAGCGTTTTCTCATTATTTTCTTCTTTTCTGTTGATATGCTCATTTTCACCTCATAAGTCAAAGAGAGGCCCGAAGGACCCCTCATCTGCGTCAGCCTATAGTTAAGAGTCCCTTATCGTACATTTCCTGCAGCGCCTTGATGACTCCGAATTTTGAATGTTCGTATGTGAGACCGCCCTGAAAATACACGATATAGGGAGGTCTTATCGGTGCGTCGGCCGAAAGCTCTATGGAAGAGCCCTGTACGAATGCACCTGCCGCCATTATGACGGGATCTTCATATCCAGGCATGTCCCACGGCTCCGGCGACACCTGTGAATCAACAGGTGCAGCTGCCTGTATGCCCTTGCAGAACGCTATGACGCCTTCCGGCGTACCAAGCTTCACGGCCTGTATTATATCGCTCCTTATGTCATCCGCTTTCGGGCAGACGTCGTATCCCATGAGTTCAAAGGCTCTGGCACAGAGTATGGCGCCCTTGACGGCACCGTTGACAGTTTTCGGCGCGATAAAGAGACCCTGCAGCATCGTCCTCGTCTGTCCGAAGGTAAGACCGCATTCTCCGCCTATGCCCGGCGATGTCATCCTGTAGGATATCTTATCGATCAGATCCTGTCTGCCGGCGATATATCCTCCCGTGAGGGCAAGACCGCCGCCCGGGTTCTTTATAAGGGATCCGGCAACAACATCGGCGCCCACATCGGTAGGCTCCTTTGTATGGAGGAATTCACCGTAGCAGTTGTCCACCATACATACTATGTCGGGGTTTACGGATTTCACGAACCCTGCCCACTCCTCTATCTCCTCTATGGATATCGCCTTTCGCCAGCCGTATCCCGTTGCACGCTGGAGCGTTATCATCCTGGTCTTTTCGCTGATGGCTTCCCCGAGGGCATCGAGATCTATCCTGCCGTCGGCAGTGAGCTCCACCTGCTTGTATGAAACGCCGTACTCACGGAGGGAGCCCTTGCCTTCGCCTCTTATCCCTATGACTTCTTCCAGAGTGTCATAAGGAGCCCCCGTACAGTATATCAGTTCGTCTCCCGGTCTCAGTATACCCATGAGCGTCAGCGTCAGCGCATGGGTGCCGTTGACAATTATGGGCCTTACGAGTGCAGCCTCGGTATGAAATATATCGGCGTAGACCCTTTCCGTGGCCTCTCTGCCGGGATCATCGTATCCGTAACCCGTGTTCCACGAAAAATGCATGTCCCTTATGCCGTTTTTCTGGAAAGCGTCCAGCACCTTGTACTGGTTGTACGTCATGATATCATCGAGATCATCGAACAGAGCCGAGACCGACTCCTCGCTCCTGTCGATGAGGTCCAGCACGTCTTTTGATATGTTGAATTCCCCGGTAAGCAATCTGTATGTATTGTCTTTCATTTTATCTCCTCTTAGTCGTCCTGACCTTCCAGTTCGTCCATCGATCTACTATACGATATGATAGCGTCGTTCACGTAGTTTTCAAGTGAAAAGAATCTGACGATACTGTGTCCGTAGGAAGGATTTTCCGTATTGTTCGTGGCGTATTCGTCGAGCTTCTTCTGTGCTTCCTTCGAAACACCTTCTATGTAGACCTTCTCATCATCCTCTACAGGCTCCTGCCATATGAGTACGGGATATCCGCTGTTGCCGTATATGCCGTCGTCGCTCTTGAAGAGGTGCGGCATGCTGGATATTATGCTGTTGAATCCCGTGCCGGATATGGCGGTGGCTGCGTCGCTCACATATCTGTCGCCCGTGTTGTCAACGAGCCCTATCCCCTCGGAAAACCTTCCGCTCGGATAATAGTTGTTGCTCATGAACCTCTTGCTGAAATTCCCCGAATCGTTCACGTAATAACCTATCACGCCGCCGCTGACATCGGCATCGAGAGCCAGCGCGGAATTGTAGCAGTTTCTCACCGTTACTCCCGCAGTACCGACGATGCCCACGACTCCGCCGGCATAGGAATCGGCCATGCCCTTTATCGTGCCCTTATCCGTTATGTTTATCTCTCCCGTGTTATAGCAGCCGTTTATCTCGGCGCCCTCAGCGTTGGAATATCCCACAACGCCGCCGGTGGCCTCCGTGTTCGACACTATCTTGCCCTGATTGAATGAATCGGTTACCTTTGAAGCTGCGGAAACGGAACGGCCTGCGACACCGCCTGTACCGAATGTACCGACGCCACGTCTCGATGACGACACTTCTCCTCTGTTACCGCACTTATCGATGACGCCGCCGTAGTTTTCTCCGACTACGCCGCCTACCCTGTAAGTACCTGATATGTCACCTGTATTTATACACGATTCGACTCTGCCGCCAGTGTTGTTGCCCACGATGCCGCCCGTTTTGGACTTGGCCGATATCTTTACATCCGAAGTGCATCCCGACACTACGCCCGTCGATGCCAGTATACCGGCTACGGCTCCGCAGTTACCTGCTCCCGACTTTATATTTCCCTCAACATTTAGATCCTTAACGGTCCCGACAAGGTATCCGAAAAGTCCCGATGCGCCGGAATTCACGCTTATATCGAGCCCGCTGATGGTGTGTCCGTTACCGTCGAACGTCCCCTCAAAATATGATGCTCCTCCGGTGCCGATGGGGATCCACTGGTTTGTCAGCTTAATATCGTCGGTCAGTACGAATGTCACATCCTCGAAATTCTCGATCCTCGTAGGCTTCCACTTTTCAACCTGCTCCTCGTTGACGAGGCTGGCCAGTCCCATGAGTTCCGATTCCGTGGAAATTTCATATCTCTTCTTCGGGTTTTCATAATCGAACCACGACGTGTCCTTTTCCACGTATTGCGGTATTTCTTCGCCGTTTTCATCGTATGCGGCGTTATCGCTTTCGTACATATCGCCGTATCCGTCCGTATATACATCGGCAAATGAAACAGGCGCTGCAGCGATGGAGCTCGCCGCGAATATCGCCGCTAGAGATAATATTACTGATCGTCTCATTATTGATGCTTCCTTTCCTTTCTTTCCAGTTCCCATTCCATATCGTTTACAAGATCTCTCTTGACGTTCATCCTGTGGTTGGCGTACAGCTGGGTCGTCGTCACCTGTTCGTGATCCAGCAGCGCCTGGACATCGAATATCGAATTGCCCCTTCCTATAAGGCTGGTGGCCGCCGTCGCTCTCAGCTTGTGAGGACTGTATCCGGCTCTCCTTGACGTTTCCATGCCTATGGAGGTGTATTTCTTCACCAGCTCACGTATCTGCCTTTCTGTCATCCTCTTTCCCTGCAGCGACAGGAAAAGGGCGTCTCTGTTTATCTCGTCCAGAGTGCTGTCATCGGCCCGCTCGTTTTCGATATAATCCGAGACCGCCTGTGTCACCGATTCGTTGAGAGGCATCACCGCCTCCTTATCACGTTTTCTGTATATCTTGAACTCGCCTCTTGAAAAATTGAAGGACGATACGTTGAGCTGCTGCAGCTCGAAAAGCCTGAGACCGTATGTCAAAAAGAGAATCAGTATCGCCTTGTCCCTCTTCTTCGTCTTCTTCCAGTACTGGCGCTCCTTCTCGGTAAGGTGTTCGCCCGTCGATACGGCATCCAGCATCACCATGACTTCGTTGTCCTGCAGAGCCTTTATCTCGCGTTCTCCCGCTTTGGGGACCCGTATGGGGTCGAACCCGTCCGTTATGTTCTTTTCCACCAGCTCATCCCTGTAAAGCTGCTTGAACATGACGGAAAGCGACGATTTCTTTCGCGCCAGCGTCCTGTTGCTGTTTTCGTACACGACGATGTCGCCGTCCCTTTCAACGGTGTATCTCCTGCAGTAATCCAGGAACATGTTCACGTCGATGGCTTTTATCTCGTTGAATTCCGAAAGCTTTATACCGGATATGTCTTCGGCTTCCGTAAGGCCCGTCTCGTTCACCAGATAACGGCAGAACGCCCGGATATCCCTGAGGTATGAAAGCCTCGTCCGCGGCAGCACGTTGCCTCTCAGATATGAGAAAAATCCTCTGAGAAACGAAGGCAGCGTCTTTTCGATCTCCTCGCATTCGGATATGATCTCGTGTTCCCGCATGACCACGTTGTCGGGTCGGTCGCTCTTGTTGTGCAGTTTTACACGCTTCTTCTCACCCATGAGATCACTTCCTCCACCGCTTCCTCATCGCTGCCGAAATCGGAGATATTGCACCATTTCATTTTATCATATCTTCTAAACCAGGTTAACTGTTTTTTAGCGTAATGGCGCGTGTTTTTTTTGATGTTGTCTATCGCCTCGTCCCTTGAGCACAGACCGTCGAAATGATCGATGATCTCCTTGTAGCCTATGCCCTTCATCGAGATGTTTTCGGAAGTCAGTCCCATGTCGTAAAGAGCCCTGACTTCTTCAAAGAGGCCCTCCTCCACCAGCACGTCGACTCTCTTGTTTATCCTGTCATAAAGCTCGCCTCTGTCGCGCGTAAGTCCTATGAGCAGGAAATCGTGATCGGCGTTCTCGCGGCTTATATCGCTGAACTGACGCACGGATCCTTCGCCTTCCCTGAGGCGCTCCAGCGCCCTTATTATCTTCTTCGTATTGTTGGGATGGATCAGTGAAGCGGCTCTTTCATCGCTCTTTTCCAGCATCTCGTGCAGGGCGGCGCTGCCGTCTCTCTCCGCTATGGCTTCAAGCTCCTTCCTGTACGAATCGTCTTCCGGCACCGATGAAAAATCCATATCGTACAGCAGCGAGTTGAGGTAAAGTCCCGTCCCGCCGCAGACTATGGGCAGCCGTCCCCGGGAGATTATGTCATCTATTGCGTCGTTGGCCATGTGCTGATATCTCGCCACGGAAAAATCCTCACGGGGATCTATAACGTCGACCAGATGATGTCTCGCCCTTGCCATTTCCTCCCGTGTCGGTTTTGCGCTGCCTATATCCATATATTTATAGAGCTGCATGGAGTCGCATGAGACGATCTCACCGTCGAACTCTTCCGCTATCCTTATGGCGAAGCCGGTCTTGCCCACCGCTGTGGGTCCTGCCAGCGCCACCGCTTTTTTCCTTTCCTTCAATCTGCTATACCCTCTTGAACATCTTTTCTATCTCATATCTCGTCATGCGTATGAATGTCGGCCTGCCGTGGGGGCACGAGAACGGATTTTCGCATTTTGCCAGTTCTTCCATAAGGCCCTTTATCTCGGCTCCGTCCAGCACGTCTCCGCCCTTGACGGCGCTCTTGCAGGAACGTGTTATGATCTTCTCCAGAGCCCTGCGATCGGTCAGATCGGGCCTGTCTTCCAGAGCGCTGAAGAAGTCCGAAAGAAAGTCCCCGGCCTCTCCCGTCTCCATGAATGCAGGTATCTCCCTTACCATATACGTGTTGTTCCCGAAAAATTCTATGCCGTATCCCATTTCGGAAAGAGCGCCGATCCACGTTTCCTCCGATGCCGTAACGTTTGACGATACGCTCATGTTGAGCGGTATCATCAGCTGCTGGCTCAGTTTCTCCGCATTGTTATACTGCTTCAGCAGTTTTTCGTAAAACACGCGTTCATGGGCGGCATGCTGATCTATCAGGTAGAAATCATCCTCATCCGTCGCCATGATATACGTGTTGAAAAGCGTCCCCCGATAATCGAGAGCATTGAAGAGGAAAGGCTCCGTGTCCGCCGTATCGACTGCAGCTTTCTCAGGCGCTTTCTCTTCCTTTTCCTTTCTGTCACGCATACTAGACAATAACGATTTTATGTCAATTTGTTCTCCCGCATATTCCTTTTTGCGTTCCTGCGCAGGCGTCTGTACGGCCTGCCCGAAAGCCGGTCCGGCCCCTTCCTTTTCACGCAGAAAAACGTCCGTGTCTGCGGTTTTCCCGTCACGTTCTTCATAGGAAACAACGCTTTCCCGCACCGTCGCTGCCTCCGGCACGTCCTTTATGACATCCTTTCTTATCTGCGGCAAAGCCTGACGGCTCATGAGGGCCTTGGCCACGCTCTCCCTTATGAAGTCCTCAACTTTGAACTCGTCGTCGAACCTTATCTCCTTCTTCGTGGGATGGACGTTCACATCCACGTCTTCTGCGGGAAGGCTCATGAAAAGAAAGGCTACCGGGAACCTTCCGTGAAACAGTTTTTCCCTGTAAGCGCCTTCCAGTCCCTTTTCCATCACCCTGCTTGTAACGATCCTGCCGTTCACACAGAATATCTGCCTGTTTCTTGACGGAGAAGAAGCGGATGGCGCCGACACGAAGCCCTTGAGGGTGTATCCGCTCAGGCTGCTTTCCACGGGGATAAGATCACGTCCTGCATCGTTTCCGTATACCGTTACGATGTTGTTGTAGATATTGCCGTTGCCTCTCGTTGAAAAGACGCGCTTGCCGCCGTTTATCATCGTTATCCTGACGTCACCGTAGGCGACGGCTATCCTGGACACCATATCTATTATCCTTCTCGTCTCCGCGCTGTCCGAAGAAAGGAATTTACGCCTTGCCGGGACATTGTAAAACAGATCCCTGACCGTGACGGTAGTCCCTTCCGGACAGCCTGTGGCAGTGCTCTCGATTATCGTGCTGTTTTCCGCCGCCACCCTTCTGCCCGTCTTGGAGCCCGCCGTTTTCGTTATCAGTTCGACGCGTGACACCGCACATATGCTGGCAAGGGCTTCGCCTCTGAACCCCAGCGTATGTATGGCATCCAGATCCTCTTCCGAAGATATCTTGCTGGTGGCATGGCGTGTGAATGCCAGCTCCGCCTGGTCCGTCTCTATGCCGCATCCGTTGTCCGTGACGCGTATATACGTCCTGCCGCCGTTTTTTATCTCCACCGTGATGTCGGTGGCGTCGGCGTCGAGGGAATTTTCCAGCAGTTCCTTTACTATGGAGACAGGTCTGTCTATGACTTCGCCTGCCGCTATCTTGTCCGCCGTGTTCTTATCCAGTATCCTTATCATACGTACTTTTGAAGTTCCTCCAGTATCTTCAGCGCTTCCGACGGGGTGGTATCCATGAGATCCAGATCCCTGAGCCTTTCCCTTACCGGATCCGGAACGGTGTCGAGAAATGACAGCTGCATTTCTTCCTGAGCTCCGTCACAATCATCGGAAGACTTAACCGGTGTCTCCGTATGCGTTCCTTCTCCGCTCTCAAGCTCCGCCAGCCTTTCCGATGCCACGGAGAGCAGCTCTCCCGGCACTCCTGCGAGCTTCGCCACGTGTATGCCGTAGCTCCTGCTGGCGCTTCCCTCCACTATCTTGTGGAGAAACACCACGTCACCGTTTTCCTCGGCCACATCCACATTCA
>CASEFF010000042.1 GCA_949287115.1 uncultured Bacillota bacterium
ACGGAGCATATGATAAGCCGGGAAACCCAGTGTTTATGCGGTCTCCCGGCTCCCTGTTTACTATTCGAACTCTATCGTCCCCGGCGGTTTGCCCGTGCAGTCGTAAAATACGCGGTTCACGTGTTTCACCTCGTTGACGATCCTGGTGGTCACGGTCTGGAGCACCTGCCACGGCAGCTGCGCCGCTTCCGCCGTCATGAAGTCGCTGGTCAGCACGGCACGGAGAGCCACCGCATAGTCATAGGTCCTGAAGTCACCCATGACTCCCACGCTGCGCATGTTTGTAAGAGCGGCAAAGTACTGACCGGGAGTTCCTTCCTCGCCGTATTTCGGTATGAGCCCCGCATCCATGGCCTTTGCGATCTCCTCCCTGTATATGGCGTCGGCGTCCTGCACGATCCTGACCTTTTCCTCAGTCACTTCGCCGACTATCCTCACACCGAGCCCCGGTCCCGGGAACGGCTGACGAAACACGAGGTATTCGGGCATACCCAGCTTGAGCCCCACTTCCCTCACCTCGTCCTTGAACAGCATCCTGAGAGGCTCGATGATCTCCCTGAAATCCACGTGATCGGGAAGACCGCCCACGTTGTGATGGGACTTTATGACGGCGGATTTCCCGAGGCCGCTCTCTATCACGTCAGGATATATCGTTCCCTGAACGAGGAAGTCCACGGCGCCTATCCTTTTCGCTTCCTCTTCGAAGACACGTATGAACTCCCCGCCTATTATCTTACGCTTTTCCTCAGGCTCGGTCACACCGGCCAGACGGTCGTAAAATCTCTGCCGCGCATTGACGCGCACGAAGTTCAGATCGTAGCTGCCTGACGGTCCGAACACCGCCTCGACTTCATCTCCCTCATCCTTTCTGAGAAGGCCGTGATCCACGAACACGCAAGTCAACTGTTTGCCGACAGCTCTCGACATCAGCACGGCGGCCACCGACGAATCCACGCCTCCGGATAACGCGCAGAGCACCCTGCCGTTTCCGACCTTTTCCCTTATGGCGCTTATCGTATCGTCGATAAACGATCCCATCTGCCAGTCACCGGCACATCCGCACACGTCCTTTACAAAGGCACGAAGCATCTCCTTTCCCTCTACGGTATGCATCACTTCCGGATGAAGCTGCAGCCCGTATATCCTACGCTCCCTGTTTTCCATGGCCGCCACCGGACAGACAGGCGTATGGGCCGTTGCCACGAAACCTTCCGGCAGACGGCTGATATAATCGGTATGGCTCATCCAGCATATGGTCCTGTCCGATACGCTGCCGAACAGACCGCCCTTGTCGTCGATCTCCACTTCCGTCCTGCCGTATTCGCTGACGGGCGCCGTCTCCACACTGCCGCCCAGCTGGTGCGCTATGAGCTGCGCCCCGTAGCATATACCAAGTATCGGCACTCCCATGTCGTATATATCCTTCGTATACTGCGGTGAATCTTCCCCGTACACGCTGTTGGGGCCGCCGGTGAATATTATGCCCTTAGGCGCTTCCGCCTTTATCTCCTCGAAAGCCGTCGTATACGGCATCACTTCGCAGTAGACGCCGCACTCCCTGACACGCCTTGCGATGAGCTGATTGTACTGCCCTCCGAAATCCAGAACTATTATCTTCTCATGTCTCATATATCTCTCCCTTTTAACAAACAAGAAGGTCCGCCACGATCAGCGTGCCGGACCCGACTCGGATTTTCTTTACTATCTCTTGGTATTTCCCGATGTATCCTTCAGGATGACGTCGTGGGCTCCGCCCTCTACGATGCTGGTAGCGGACACCACAGTCAGTTTTGCGTTCTTCTGCAGTTCGGGTATCGTCAGCACTCCGCAGTTGCACATCGTGGACTTCACCTTCTGGAGCGACTGTCTCACATTGTCGCTGAGCGGTCCCGCGTAAGGAACGTAGGAATCCACACCTTCCTCAAACGAAAGCTTGCTGTCGCCGCCCATGTCGTAACGCTGCCAGTTCCTCGCTCTGTTGGAGCCTTCTCCCCAGTACTCCTTCACATAGCTGCCGTTTATCGTCAGCTTTGCCGTAGGCGATTCGTCAAATCTGGAGAAGTATCTTCCCAACATCAGGAAATCGGCTCCCATTGCCAGCGCCAGCGTCATGTGATAATCGTATACTATGCCGCCGTCGGAACAGATCGGTACGTACACTCCCGTACGACGATAGTAGTCATCTCTGGCTCTTGCAACTTCTATTACGGCGGAAGCCTGTCCGCGGCCTATACCCTTCTGCTCCCTCGTGATGCATATGGAGCCGCCGCCTATACCGACCTTTACGAAGTCGGCTCCCGCATCCGCCAGGAAGTTGAATCCTTCCCTGTCGACTACGTTGCCCGCGCCTATCTTCACGCTGTCTCCGTACTTCTCGCGCACGAAATCAAGCGTTATCTTCTGCCATTCCGTAAAGCCTTCCGATGAATCTATACAGAGCACGTCGGCTCCCGCTTCAACGAGGGCCGGGATCCTTTCCTCAAAATCCCTCGTGTTCACTCCTGCGCCCACAACGTATCGCTTATGGGCATCCAGCAGCTCATCGGGATATGCCTTGTGCGTATCGTAATCCTTCCTGAACACGAAATAGGCCAGCCTCTGGTTCTTGTCGACGATCGGCAGCGCGTTCAGCTTGTTGTCCCAGAGTATGTCGTTGGCTTCCGAAAGGGTTATACCTTCCTCGGCGTAAACCAGCTTATCGAACGGGGTCATGAAATTGCATACCTTTTCATCAGGAGACATCCTGCTGATACGGTAATCCCTGCTCGTCACAAGGCCCACCATCTTTCCTTCGGCGGTTCCGTCTTCCGTTACGGCCGTCGTGGAATGTCCCGTCCTCTCCTTCAG
>CASEFF010000043.1 GCA_949287115.1 uncultured Bacillota bacterium
ACGAAGTGATCGTCGAAGAAGTAGCTGATGAAGTCGAACATCTGGCTGGCGCAGATGAAGTCCTTTCGCGGCTTGTTGCCCGTCCTGCCGAGATCGAGTATCTTTTCCACGTACGTTCTGTCGGCTTTGAGGAGCGGTGCGATCTCAGGCCTGAACTCCTCGGCCCAGCCAAGCAGGAAGTCGTAAAGCTCCGCAGCGGGTATCTTTACCAGCACGTCCTTCGACACGTCGTTGAGCTTGTTGAGATCGAACAGAGCGCCGCCGCTGCTCATCTTTTCAGTGGTGAACCTGAATTCGTCTATCGGCGCATCCGGATTGGCTATGCGCCATTCCTCGAAGTTGGAGTTGAGTATCGTCAGCAGATATTCCTTCACCGCCTGCGGGTGGTAGCCTTCCTGTCTGTAGTAGTCCAGAGACAGCTCCGGGTCCTTTCTCTTGCTCAGCTTGCGCTTGTTGCCGTTGTCCAGCTTCAGAAGCTGCGCCGTGTGGCAGTATATAGGCATCTCAAAGCCCAGCTTTTCGAACAGCTCCACGTGTATCGGCAGCGACATCAGCCACTCTTCGCCCCTTACGACGTGAGTCGTCCTCATGAAGTGATCGTCGATCACGTGGGCGAAGTGATAAGTCGGTATGCCGTTGGCCTTGAGTATGATGATGTCCTGATCGTTTTCCGGCATGGAGAGCTTGCCTCTTACGGCGTCTTCGACCTCTATGTGCCTTATATTCTCAGACGGCATGTCGTGATCTCCGCCTGACTTCAGCCTTACGACGTATGGCTTGCCGTCCGCTATGTTGGCTTCGATCTCCTCGTATGAAAGGTTCCTGCTCTTTTCGGCGTACTTTCCGTATATGCCGGTCGTCTCCTTTGCCGCCTCCTGGGCGCTCCTTATGTCGGCCAGCTCTTCTTCCGTCAGGAAGCACGGATAGGCCAGCCCTTTCTTCACCAGCTCTTTGGCGAAGCACTGATATATGTCGCCGCGCCTGCTCTGAAAATACGGGCCGTAATCGCCCTTTTCGCCGTCCAGCAGCGCGCCTTCGTCGAAGTTTATGCCGAAGAAATCGAGGGACGTGATGATGGTCTCCACCGCGCCTTCCACATATCTCTTGTCATCGGTGTCTTCTATCCTCAGGTAAAAAGTCCCGCCGGACTGGTGTGCCAGACGCTCGTCCACGAAAGCGCCGTACAGGTTACCAAGATGTATGAAGCCCGTCGGGCTCGGCCCGAGCCTCGTGACCATGGCGCCCTCCGGCAGCTGCCTCTGAGGGTACATCTTCTCGTAATCATCAGGTGTCTTATCTATATGCGGGAAAAGAAGCTCCGCCAGCTTGTTGTAGTCCATTTTATCATGCGGCACAGGGCCGCTCCTCCTTGTTTTATTGCGCAGAGCGCTCAAATTATTTTATCAGTTATTAAGGGCTGTTGCAATATTTGCTTTGCGTTTTTGGCGCCGGATTCAAATGTCCGAAGCACTTAAAGGATCCGTTGATTTTCCCGCCCTCGGGTAAAAAGGGGTAAAAAATCGGTAAAATGTGTCAAAAATGAATTGACGGCGCAGTGAACATTGTCTAATATGGTAGTGTTTGATCGATACGGAGGTTGAAATGATAAAGATTAACAGAGATGTTTGCATTGAATGTATGACGTGCGTTTCGGTCTGTCCGTTCACCGTGCTGGAAGCCAGCGACGAAGGGATCGGGAAGGCTGACGGAAAGATGTGCATGGCCTGCATGCACTGCGGCGCCGTATGTCCGACGGAGGCCATAACCTACAGAGGCGAACCGTCCATACTGTCTGACGATGAGCTGCCGGTGATAAGCGAAGGTTTCCATAAAGATCTTAAAAACCATATACTGATGAGAAGATCCTACAGGCATTTCAGCGAGGAGCAGGTGCCGAGGCCTATAATAGAAGAGGCGCTGGAGCTCGCTTCATGGGCGCCGAGCGCAAAGAACCAGCATACCACGAAATGGATCATCATAGAGACGCAGGAAGTGATGGACAGGATCATGGAGCTGATACTCCAATACGTTGAAGAGACCGGTGTCTCGCCTGAGATCGCATCGGAGATGGAAACGGGAAACAACGTGGTGATGGGCACGGCAAAGACGCTGCTGCTTGCATACGCCAACGACAACGCCATATCGCCGGAGACGGATACGGCAATAGCCATGACGACGGCGGAGCTCTATCTGCAGTCAAAGGGAGTGGGGACGTGCTGGGCAGGATATCTGCGAAGGATGGCCAACGCCATACCGGAGATCAGGGAGCTGCTGCCGGAGATACCGAAGCACCACAGCTTCTACGGAGCTTTCATGCTGGGGTATCCGGAAGGCGAGGATTATCTCCACATACCGCAGAGGTTCAAACGTGCGGACATAGAGTGGGTATAAAAACACGTTATGCAAAAGCCCGGCTTCGGAGAGAAGTCGGGTCGTTCTGTTTTTTGCAGTCGTTTTGATTTTTTGTCCGAATGACTGCATAAATCAATGGGTTTGAATGATGTGGACTGTTTTTGTAAAGGGCTCGCGGCTGCTTTTGCCGGGGTTTCATGGACTATGCTGACGCTTCAAACCTGCAAATGCACAAAATTTTGCAGTCATATGCAAAAATTTTAAGAATGACTGCAAAATGTACAAAAATCATTGAATCATTGAACGCCTGAAATATCTTAAGCGCTCAAGACTGCGGACAAGAGTCCAGCTTCAAGAAGAGAGGCTGGGCTTTTTAGTATCATAAAAGTGCAGCGGGTGCCGCAAAAAGTTTTTCGATAGACGTTGACAAGCTGTAAATATTGTATATAATGAATATATACAATATAGCAACATGTGAAATGGAGGAGTTTCCTTTGAACATCATAATAAGCAATTCGAGCGGCCGGCCTATTTATGATCAGATAAGCGAACAGATAAGGGAAAAGATCCTTAAGGGAGAGCTGAAGGAAGGTGAAGCGCTGCCTTCCATGCGGCTCCTGGCGAAAGAGCTGAGGATAAGCGTTATCACCACCAAGCGCGCCTATGAGGAGCTGGAGCGTGACGGTTTCATCGTCACCATGACCGGCAAGGGCAGCTTCGTGGCGGAGAAGAATACCGAGTTTGTCAGAGAGGAATATCTCAGGCGGATAGAGGAGCACATGAGCGAGATCGTGAGCATGTCCTCCGCCTGTCAGCTGAGCCTGGATGACCTGCAGGAGATGCTCGCCCTTGCATACGAGGAGGAAAGAGATGAGTAACGCGATAGAGATAAAAGGGCTGGTGAAGAGATACGACGGCTTCGCGCTGGACGATGTGGACATCACGCTGCCGTCAGGCTATATCATGGGCATGATAGGCGAAAACGGCGCCGGCAAGACGACGACCATAAAGGCGCTGACAGGGCTCGTAAAACCGGACGGCGGAAGCATCAAAGTGCTGGGCGAAGACATCGAAAGCGGCGACAGACAGCTGCGGGAGCACATAGGCGTCGTGACGGAGGATCACGGGCTGCCGTCCGAGCTCAGCGCCGCGAACGTAGGCGCCGTGATGAAGCGCATATACAGGACGTGGGACAGCGAGTCGTTCCGCGACCGCGTGGAAAGCTTCGGGCTGCCTGCGCGAAAGAAGATAAAGGACTATTCCCGCGGCATGAAGGTCAGGCTGTCCATCGCCATAGCCCTGTCACACGACAGCCGCCTGCTGATCATGGACGAAGTCACGGCGGGGCTCGATCCCGCCGCCAGAGACGAACTGCTGGACGTGCTGCGGGATTTCATACAGGACGAGGAGCACAGCGTTTTCATATCGTCACATATACTCAGCGATCTGGAAAAGATATGCGATTACATCACGTTTATCCATAAAGGCAGGGTGATCTTCAGCGGCGAGAAGGATGCGCTGACGGAGATGTACGGGATCGCAAGGTGCGGAAAGGATGAGCTTGAAAACATCCCGCACGATGCGGTTGCGGCCGTCAGGGAATCGGGTTTCGGCGTCGAGGCGCTCGTCAGGAGAGACATGGTGAATCCGGCGCTGATAACGGACGATGCGACGCTGGAGGACATAATGGTGATGACCGTAAAGGAGGATGAAAGATGAGCGGCTTGCTTTTGAAGGATGCGCTGAATCAGAAACAGCAGATAAAAATACAGGCGGCGATAGCCATACTGTGGTTCATTGCAGCTATGTGGAACGGGAGCCCGGGATTTTTCGGCGGGCTTGCGATAATGTTCGTGATGATGGTGCCGATGACGGCGGTGGCCTATGACGAC
>CASEFF010000044.1 GCA_949287115.1 uncultured Bacillota bacterium
GCAACGACAGCTCCCTTTCCTATCCTGCATCCTTCAAGGACAACAGCGTTGGCTCCGATGACAACGTCGTCTTCAACTATGACAGGCTGCGCGCTCGGCGGCTCGATAACGCCGGCCAGCACCGTACCTGCTCCGATATGGCAGTTCTTTCCCACCGTCGCTCTTCCGCCCAGTACCGCTCCCATGTCTATCATGGTACCTTCTCCGATGACGGCCCCGATGTTGATGATGGCTCCCATCATTATGACGGCGTTATCGCCGATCTCCACCTTGTCCCTTATGAAAGCGCCCGGCTCTATCCTGGCCTTCACGTTTTTCATGTCGAGAAGCGGTATAGCCGAATTGCGGCAGTCGTTTTCAACAACGTAATCCTCGATTTTATCGGCGTTCTTTTCCAGAATGTCCTTCACTTCGCTCCAGTCGCCGAAGACTATCTTATCTCCCGCTCCGAAAGTTTTGCATCCGGCAAAATCCACCGGCGCCTTTTCCTTTACATAGACCTTGACAGGTGTCTTCTTCTCGGCATTACCTATGAATTCTATTATCTCTCTGGCTTCCATGTCTCTCCTCCTGTTATTCTCCAAAAAGCACGTCTTCCATCGTGTAAAAACCCGGCTTTGCACCGGCGGCAAATGCCGCTGCCTTTATGGCTCCCGATGCGAATATCTTCTTCGAAAGAGCCGTGTGCTTTATCTCAAGTATCTCGTCGTTTCCGGCGTATATCACCGTGTGCTCCCCGGCTATTGTGCCGCATCTCAGGGCGTGGACGCCGATCTCCTTACCGCGTTTTCTGTTTCCTTCTCTGCCGAATACGTGCTCGTACTTATTTTCGCCGTCGGCAGCCGCCAGCAGCATCTTCGCCGTTCCGCTAGGCGCATCCAGTTTCCTGTTGTGATGCTTCTCTATTATCTCTATATCGAAGGCATCTTTCAGTATCGGCGTTATCTCCGCCACCACCCTCTTCATCACGTTGATGCCGAGGGAATAGTTTGCCGAGAATACGACCGGCACCCTGCTGCCCAGCGCTTCTATCCGTTTTATCTGTTCATCATCGTATCCCGTAGTCGCTATCACCGCAGGGCATCCTCTGTCCTCGCAGTATTCCAGCAGCATATCTAGATTTGCCGGATTGCTGAAATCCACTATGACATCTATGTCTCCGGCATCCTCCGGCTTCTGCCCTTCCATCGGCTCTATCATAGCCGCCAGCTCAAGGCCTTCCCTTTCTCTTATCATGTCCGCCAGCACGTTTCCCATCGCGCCGCCGCCTAAAACCGCTATTCTCATATTACCTCCGTCACTTCATCCAACACTATCGATATATCTTACCATGCTCTGCCGCCCGGGCGCGCGGATCTGCCGCCCGAAAGCTCACATATCGCAAAGCTCGCCGTCCATTATCTTGACAGACGGTCCTTCCATGTAAACGCAGCCGTCTTCCTCTATGCTTATGTAAAGGCTCCCGAGTTCGAGTTTCACTTCCGCCCTGCTGCCGCAGAGGCCCTTCATGTTCGCCACGACTACGGATGCGCATGCTCCCGTGCCACATGCCAGCGTCATTCCCACGCCGCGCTCGTACGTCCTCATCTCAATGGTCTCATCGTCTATCGCCTTTACGAAATTCACGTTCGTCTTTTCCCTGAAGAGCGGATGCTCACATATCTCCTTACCAATCTGCGGTATACGGGTCATATCCAGCTCATCCGTAAACACCACCGTATGGACAGTCCCCATGAACAGGCTGTCGATGTCCACGTCGCTGCCGTCCCGCAGTCTGAGCTTCCTGCCGAGGAAGTCATCCCCGCCGTCATCGACGTTTATGGCCGCCGGCGAAAGGACCGGCCTTCCCATGTTTATCCTGACCCTGAACGGCTCAGTCTCCGTCACGTTCACTATCATGTCTCCCGCAAGAGTCTTTACGGGATAGGAGCTTTCGGACCTTATGCCTTCCTCCCTGCAGAAGTGGGCGAAGCACCTTATCCCGTTGCCGCACATCGGCGCCCTGCTGCCGTCCCTGTTGTAAAAGACCATCTCCAGAGCCGGCTCCCGGCGCACTATTATCATGCCGTCGGCGCCGACGCCCGTGTTCACATCGCATGTCTTTACGGCAAGCTGCGGATAAACCGTATCCGCATCCGCCGATGCCCGCAGATGTGCTGTTAGCTCTCGTTCATCCATTATTACAAAGCTGTTGCCGCAACCGTGATATTTGGAAAATTTCATCATACCGCACCTCACGCCTGATTTTCCGTCTCGAGGGCGTACATGTCTTCATAAGTCTCCCTGCGGATGATGAGGCGCGGCTCTCCGTCCTTCACCATCACTACGGCAGGCCTTCCCAGCCTGTTGTAGTTGCTGGCCATGGAGTATCCGTATGCACCCGTGGAAACCACCGCCAGCAGATCGCCGGACTTTACTTCCGGCAGTTTTATGTCTCCTATGATGACGTCACCCGACTCGCAGTTCTTGCCGGCGACGCAGTAGGATATCGCCGGCTCTTCGTCGTATTTCTCCGGCAGCACAGCATCGTACTCCGCTCCGTAGAGTGCCGGCCTTATGTTGTCGCTCATGCCGCCGTCGACGAATATATAGTTCTTGTCGCCGCTCTTCTTCATATCGCCTATCGTATATAGCGTATATCCGGCTTCTCCGACCATGGCGCGGCCCGGCTCCGTTATGAGTTTGGCGATCTTCACGTCTTCCGCTTTTGCAGCCTCTTCAGCGCACCTTATCATGTCGGCGCACATATCACCGAGGGAGACAGGATGATCCTCCGCCACGTACTTTATGCCGAAGCCTCCGCCGATGCTGAGCTCCATTCCGTCAAGGCCTCTTGATCTCTTCAAACTGCCGAGGAATCCTATCATCGTGCCCAGCGCCTTTTCAAAGGACGCCACGTCGACGATCTGCGAACCTATGTGGCTGTGAAATCCCGCCAGCTCCACATTATCGTCGGCTGCGAGTTCATCTATCACCCTGTTTATATGCTCCGTGTTTTCTATATATATGCCGAACTTCGAATCCGGCTTTGACGTCATGATGTACTCATGAGTATGGGCCGATATGCCCGGATTTATTCTCAGCAGCGCCCTCGTCCTCCTGCCCGCTTCACCGGCCAGCTTCACGATCCGTCCGCACTCCATCACGTTGTCGATGACAAAATATCCGACACCCGCGTCGAGAGCCATCCTGATCTCGTCATCGCTCTTGTTGTTGCCGTGGAAATATACCTTATCCATGTCCACTCCGGCCTTCATCGCTCCGTAAAGCTCCCCGCCGCTGACGACGTCAAAGCCCAGACCTTCCGCCGCAAGCATCCCGAACAGTCCTATGGACGAAAACGCCTTGGACGCGTATGCCACTTCCGTGTCGAACATATCGGATCTGAAATTCTCCACGGCAGCCCGCGCCTGACTTAATATCTTCTCCTCATCGTATACGCAAAGAGGCGTGCCGAACTGCTCCGCCAGCTGTCTGCAGCTCATGCCTCCTATCTTTAAAACGCTCATATTTCCCGCCTTTCACTGAAAAAACATTTCGCTGTAAGTATACTGGAAAACGGGCGGTTTTGCAAGGGCGTGCGAACCGCCACCGGGCATTTAAGGGTCTGCTCCTTTTTTGCTTTTCCGTATTCCGGAATTGTTTCCGTTTTGCAGTTGCCCGCCGGATATCCGCCCCGAGACAGCAAAATTTCCAACGTTCACAGAACGTCAGGCATATTTCATATAACTAAAATCTCATGTAGCAGCGTAATAAAGGGCGCATATCCCTCAAACCCATCGGATCTTGCAGTCGTGGCGCCGGTATCGCAAAATCAACTGCAAATTTCATGTAAAGGCAGACTGCGAACGCCGGGCTGCGAACGCAAAGC
>CASEFF010000045.1 GCA_949287115.1 uncultured Bacillota bacterium
GACTCGAGAAGAGAGAAGAGGGTATACCGTTTGATGAGCTGTTGTCCATGAATTAAAGATAAGGAGAAGGCGTATGGATATTAAGATAGGTGCGGTAATATTGAATGATGAGCCGGTCGTACTGAACGAAGGCCTTGAAACTGTAACTCTGAAAGTACGCAACACCGGAGACAGGACAATTCAGGTCTATTCCCATTATCACTTTTTCGAAAGCAACAGCGCATTGGAATTCGACCGTGAAAAAGCGTATGGCATGAGACTCGATGTTCCTTCCGGCACGGGCGTCATATTCGAGCCGAGTGTGGAAAAGGAAGTTACCCTCGTTCCTTATGAGGGCAAGAGGATGATATACGGATTCGACGGCCTTGTGGGAGGATCTCTCGATGATCCCGAGATCAAAGCAGCGGCGTTGAAGAAAGGAAAGGAGATTTATTGATGGCACATAGAATGACAAGAGGAGAATACTATGATGTTTGCGGCCCTACAGTGGGCGATAAGCTCCACCTTGCGGATACGGGCCTTGTGATAGAGATCGAAAGAGATCTGATAAAGGAGATAGGCGGTTACGGAAGCGAAGTGACCGCAGGCGGCGGAAAATCATTCCGTGACGGCATGGCGATGAACTCGGGGATGACTTCGGCAGAGGGAGTGCTGGACGTAGCCTTTACCAACGCAGTCATCATCGACCCTACCATCGGTATCGTAAAAGGTGATATCGGTGTAAGGGACGGGAAGATCGTCGGCATCGGCAAATGCGGAAATCCCGACACCCAGAACATAACTCCGGGAATGGTGGTAGGACAGGCTACGGAGCTGGTACCGCTCGAAGGAGCCATAGTGACTGCGGGAGGACTGGATATCCACGTACACTTCCTCGGACCTGATCAGGTCTGGGAAGCCATGGCAAACGGCCTTACTACGATGCTGGGCGGAGGAAACGGATCGCAGGTGGCGACGATAGACGCTCCGGGACCTTTCCACCTCATCAAGATGATAGAGGCTCATGAGGACCTGCCGATCAATGCGGGATTTCTCGGAAGAGGAAATTCCTCAAGACCTGATTCCATAGCGGAGCAGGCTCTCAACGGCGCCATGGGCATGAAGATACACGAGGACTTCGGTGCGACTCCGCAGGTAATAAGGACATGTCTCGATGTGGCGGATCAGTTTGATTTCCAGGTAGCCATACATACAGACAGCCTTAACGAGTCCGGATATGTACAGAAGACCATAAGCGCATTCGAAGGACGCACCATACACGCATACCATGCGGAAGGTGCAGGCGGCGGACATGCTCCTGACATCATGATAGTTACGGGAGAGGAAAACGTGCTTCCTTCATCCACCAATGCCACTAAACCGTATACCACCAACTCCGTAGCGGAGCTGCTGTGGATGACGATAGGAGCTCACAATCTCAATCCTAATGCTCCTGAAGACGTTGCATTCGCAGAATCAAGGATCAGGGAAGAGACCATAGCTGCCGAGGATATACTCCACGACATGGGCGCCATCAGCATGATGAGTTCCGACTCACAGGGCATGGGCCGTGTAGGCGAGACTATACTCAGAACGTGGCAGCTTGCTTCCAAGATGAAGAAGCTGAGAGGCCCGCTGCCTGAGGATAAGCCGGGCAACGATAACGAGAGAGTTCTCAGATATCTGGCCAAGTACACCATCAATCCTGCAAAGACTAACGGTCTTGATGATTACATCGGATCGCTGCAGGAAGGAAGACTTGCCGACGTAGTGGTTTGGGATCCGAGATTCTTCGGAGTAAAGGCGAGGATGGTATACAAGAGCGGAGCCATCGTGTACTCGTACACCGGAGATCCAAACGCTTCGACGGAGTGGACACAGCCTATGTGGTACAGACGTCAGTACGGATCGTACGGCAACAACATCAACCGCATGAACAAGATCTTCGTCACCAAGGCGGCTATAGAGAACGGATTCGGAGACAAGGTACCTTATTCGAAGGATAAGCTGCTGCCAGTAAAGAACTGCAGGAACCTGACGAAGAAGGACATGGTAAGGAACAGTTTCCTGCCTAACATTTCCATCGATCCCGAGACATATCAGGTATTCATAGACGGAGAAAGGATCACGTGCGAACCGGCGGAAAAACTGCCGTCGACACAGCTTTATTTCTTCAGATAAGGAACGGACATGGCAAAAATAAAGGGCGAACTCAGGTTGACATTCAGAAAACGGAGCAGCGGGAAGACCTATATCGCGAAGCAGTTTTATAAACTGCCGCTGCAGATCACCATCCCATATTATCAGGATGATGACGGCACGGCTTTCCTGATGCTCCTCAATATGGGCGGAGGCGTCTTCGGGGGCGATCATTACAGGACGGATATCACGGTCGAGGATGATGCACGCGTACTCATCACCAGTGTGTCCGCGACCAAGATATACAAGGCTCTCGAAGGCCTGTCCTCTCTTCAGGAGAACGAATTCAGAGTGGGCGAGAACGCGGTGCTCGAATATATGCCGGAATGCTGTATTCCGTACAGAGATTCCGATTCATGTCAGAAGACGGTGTTCAGGCTCAGGCGGTCGTCATTCCTGTTTGCTACTGACTTTGTCACGCCGGGCAGACTCGATATGGGCGAGAAGTTTTCGTACAGGAAGTACGTTTCCGATTTCAGGATATACGTCGATGACAGGCTCATCGCGACGGAGCGGGCCAATCTCAGGCCGGAAGATACGGAAATGGAAGGTACGGGCATTATGGAAGGCCATCACGACTACGTATCGGTATTCATATACTGCGACGCCATGAACGATGGATTCGTAAAAAAGCTAAATGACATATGCGGTGAAGCTGAGGACATACGATGCGGAGCAAGCCTGATATGCGACGGGCTTGCGGCAGTCAAGATGCTGGGTAACGATGCCGACAGGATCAATGCTCTGATAAAAAGCCTCTGGCATGAAGCCAGAATGGAGTTCCTTGGAAAGCCGGGAGTGGGGCTCAGGAAGATGTAGGATACAGACTCATCGGATAAATGACAGGAGTGCGATATGTGCTCCTGTTTTTTTGTGTTGATATCGAGGATTAATTAAGCTATAATAATTATAATAACTTAAA
>CASEFF010000046.1 GCA_949287115.1 uncultured Bacillota bacterium
AACCGCGTGTCGCTTTCGAGTACCGACTTTAGTTTATCAAGGAGGGAAGAGACGTGCCAAGAAAAGGAAACGTACCAAAGAGAGAAGTACTTCCTGATCCGGTGTACGGAAGTGTTGTTGTGACAAAGCTCATCAACAGCATCATGTTGGACGGAAAGAAGGGAGTCGCCCAGAGGATCGTCTATGATGCCTTCGAAAAGGTAAAGGACGAGACGGGTGAAGAACCTATGGAAGTATTTGAGAAGGCCATGAACAATATCATGCCTGTTCTCGAAGTAAAGGCCAGACGTGTCGGAGGTGCAAACTATCAGGTACCTATCGAAGTAAGAGCTGACAGACGTCAGACTTTGGGTCTCAGATGGCTCACGCAGTATACGAGAGCAAGAGGAGAAAAGACAATGTCTGACAGACTGGCTAAGGAGCTTATAGATGCTGCCAACAATACGGGAGCGTCGGTAAAGAAGAAAGAAGATACTCATAAGATGGCGGAGGCAAACAAGGCGTTTGCTCACTATCGCTGGTAGTCTCATGGGTTATCTGACTACAGTATATAAAGCAGGAAGGAGGATAATGTGTCAAACAGAAGTTTTCCGTTAGAAAAGACAAGAAACATAGGAATAATGGCACACATAGATGCCGGAAAGACGACGACAACGGAAAGAATACTGTTCTATACGGGAAGGACTCATAAGCTGGGCGAGACTCACGAAGGCGCAGCGACGATGGACTGGATGGAACAGGAACAGGAACGTGGTATAACCATCACCTCTGCTGCTACTACGGCTCAATGGAAGGATACGAGGATAAATATCATAGATACGCCGGGACACGTGGACTTTACCGTAGAGGTTGAACGTTCGCTGAGAGTTCTTGACGGAGCGGTAACGGTGCTCTGCGCCAAGGGAGGCGTTGAACCTCAGTCGGAGACCGTATGGAGACAGGCTGAGAAGTACGGCGTTCCGCGAATGATATTCGTAAACAAGATGGATATCCTGGGAGCCGATTTCTACAGGGTCGTGGATATGGTAAAGGACAGGCTTAAGGCCAATGCCGTTCCTATCCAGCTGCCTATAGGCAAGGAGGATTCGTTCATAGGAATCGTCGATCTTGTGGAGATGGAAGCAGAGATATATAAGGATGATCTCGGCAGGGAATATGAGAAGACCGATATCCCTGACGATATGAAGGATCTGGCCGATGAATGGAGAGAAAAGCTCCTTGAGTCGGTTGCAGAGCTGGATGAAGATCTGATGATGAAGTTCCTGGAGGGTGAGGAGATCACCCAGAAGGAAATGAAGAAAGTCATAAGAGAAGCCACGATCAGAGGAGAGATGATCCCGATGACGTGCGGTTCCGCTTACAGGAACAAGGGCGTGCAGATGATGCTGGACGCGGTGGTCGATTACATGCCGTCGCCTCTCGATATACCGCCTATCAAGGGAATAATCCCGGGAACGGATAAGGAAGAGGAAAGACCGGCTGACGACAATGCGCCGTTCTCAGCGCTGGCGTTCAAGATCATGGCCGACCCGTTCGTAGGTAAGCTGGCATTCTTCAGGGTGTATTCGGGAACACTGGAATCAGGTTCCTACGTTTACAATTCCACGAAGGACAAGAAGGAGAGGATGGGAAGGATCCTCCAGATGCATGCCAACAAGAGAGAAGACATCGAGACGGTATACTCGGGCGACATCGCAGCGGCGGTGGGACTCAAAGTAACTACTACGGGAGACACTCTCTGTGACGAAAAGCATGAAATCATACTGGAGTCCATGGAATTCCCGGATCCTGTTATCGAGATAGCCATCGAGCCTAAGACGAAGGCAGGTCAGGAAAAGATGGGTATAGCTCTCGCCAAGCTGGCGGAAGAAGACCCTACTTTCAAGACTTACACGAATGAAGATACCGGACAGACGATCATCGCCGGAATGGGTGAGCTCCACCTTGAGATCATAGTAGACAGACTCCTCAGGGAATTCAAGGTAGAGGCAAATGTCGGCAAGCCGCAGGTTTCCTACAAGGAAACGATCACTGCGGAAGCGGATGTGGATCACAAATATGCAAAGCAGTCCGGTGGACGCGGACAGTACGGTCACGTCAAGATCAAGATTTATCCGAGAGAGCCGGGCGAAGGCTTCGAATTCAAGAATTCGATCGTCGGCGGTGCTATTCCTAAGGAATATATACCTAAGATCGAAGAAGGTATCAAGGAAGCCATGCAGACAGGTCCTGTAGCGGGATATCAGGTAGTGGACGTAGGCGTTGAGCTTTACGACGGTTCATATCACGAAGTCGACTCTTCGGAAATGGCCTTTAAGATAGCGGCGTCCATGGCGTTCAGAGAAGCTGCCAAGAAGGCAAAACCTGTGCTGCTGGAGCCTATATTCAAAGTTGAGGTTACGGTACCTGAAGAATACATGGGTGATGTTATCGGAGATATCAGCTCGAGAAGGGGCAGGATAGAAGGCTCCGATATGAACAACGGAGCGGTGGCTGTAAGAGGCTACGTACCGCTTTCCGAAATGTTCGGATACGCTACGGATCTGCGTTCAAGAACTCAGGGAAGAGGCGTATACGTAATGCAGTTCGATCACTTTGAAAAATTACCGGATAGTTTGCTTGAATCCATAAACAAATAGTAATTATCCTAAAAGAGAGGAGAAATAAAAATGGCAAAACAGAAATTTGAAAGAACCAAGCCGCATATCAATATCGGAACGATCGGTCACGTAGACCACGGAAAGACAAC
>CASEFF010000047.1 GCA_949287115.1 uncultured Bacillota bacterium
CACGGATACCGCCTCGTCCAGCTCCATCTCCACGCCGTATCCCATGACCTGCTCCACCAGCCTGTCAGCGAATTCCATACCCGACACCGATCCCGCCGCCGGAAAGTTATCGACCCTTGGCGACCATGTTATCTGTCCGCCGAACCCGTTCTTTTCCATGACCAGCACCGACTTTCCCGCCCGTGCTCCGTAAAGAGCGGCGGTCAGCCCCGCAGGACCGCCGCCGATCACAACTATATCGTATATCTTCATTTACTTACCCTGATTCTCCATCACAAATTTTCTTATCGCTCCGGCTCCGGCATATTTTTCCGTCCTTCCTCCGCTGTTTACCACCAGCGTAGGCGCCTGAGTTATGCCGTACTTCTTCACAAGCTCGGCGTTTTCATCAGCCATCAGCTTGTCGTATGCCATGCCGGCCTTGTCCAGATATCCCGACGCTATCCTGCAGTTAGGGCATGTCTTCGTCGCAAACATCATCACCCTGTCATCATCGCGGGCCGCATCCGCCGCGCCTGCAGTCATGCCGTCCGTCTGCCCCTCTCCTGCATCCCCATTGTCGTTCTGCTGCAGCCTCTCATGGGTCAGCACGCTGTTCGCTATGTCGTATTCCTTTCTTTCCTTATACTCCTGCGTCTTGCCGGCGTTCCAGTTCTGTACAGGCCTGTAGTATCCCGTTATCCTGCTGTAAACCTCCGCATCTCCGCCGCACTCAGGGCATGTGAAATGCTCGCCGGTGATGTATCCGTGATTCTTGCATATTGAGTACGTCGGCGATATCGTGTAGTAAGGCAGCCTGTAGTTTTCGGCTATCTTTCGTACGAGGTTTGCCGCCGCCTGCCAGTCAGGCAGCTTCTCGCCCAGGAACGCGTGGAACACCGTACCCGATGTGTAAAGGGTCTGCAGCTCGTCCTGTACGTCCAGCGCCGTGAATATGTCGTCGGTATATCCTACCGGCATATGGCTGCTGTTGGTGTAATAAGGCTCGCCGCCTGCCTCTGCCGCCGTTATGATATCCGGGAACTGCTCCACATCGTGCTTTGCAAGCCTGTAGGACGTGGACTCCGCCGGCGTCGCCTCGAGATTGTAGAGGTCGCCGTACTCCTCCTGATAATCGGACAGCCTTTCCCTCATGTGGTTCAGCACGTCCTTCGAGAACTGCTGGCACTTCGGATCGGTCATATCCGCCTTTATCCAGTTGGCGTTGAGACCCGCCTCGTTCATGCCGACGAGTCCTATGGTCGAGAAGTGGTTGTCCAGCGTGCCCAGATACCTCTTGGTGTACGGATAGAGACCCTCGTTGAGGAGCTTGGTGATGACCGTCCTCTTTATCTTGAGCGATCTGGCCGCCACATCCATCATGTGGTCGAGGCGCTTGTAAAAGTCCGCTTCATCCTTTGCCTGATATGCGATCCTCGGCATGTTTATCGTCACCACTCCGATGGAGCCCGTGCTCTCGCCGGATCCGAAGAATCCGCCGGACTTCTTCCTCAGCTCCCTGAGGTCGAGTCTGAGCCTGCAGCACATGGAACGCACGTCGCTTGGCTCCATGTCGCTGTTTATGTAATTGGAAAAGTAAGGCGTACCGTACTTCGCCGTCATCTCGAAGAGCAGCTTGTTGTTTTCCGTAGGCGACCAGTCGAAATCGCTGGTGATGGAATACGTCGGTATCGGATACTGGAACCCGCGCCCGTTGGCGTCGCCCTCGATCATGATGTCGATGAAGGCCTTGTTTACCATGGCCATCTCCTCGACGCAGTCACCGTACGTGAAATCCATTTCCTTTCCGCCTACTATGGCAGGCAGATCCTTAAGGTCGGCGGGAACCGTCCAGTCGAGGGTTATATTGGAAAACGGCGCCTGTGTACCCCATCTCGACGGCGTGTTGACGCCGTAGATGAAGGACTGTATGCACTGCTTTACTTCTTTATAATCAAGATTATCCACCTTTACGAACGGCGCCAGATACGTGTCGAAGGACGAAAACGCCTGCGCTCCCGCCCATTCGTTCTGCATGATTCCCAGAAAGTTCACCATCTGGTTGCACAGCGTCGAAAGGTGCGCTGCCGGAGACGACGTTATCTTTCCCGGCACGCCGCCGAGCCCCTCCTTTATGAGCTGCTTGAGGCTCCAGCCGGCGCAGTATCCCGTCAGCATGGAAAGATCGTGTATGTGCATATCGCAGTTCCTGTGAGCTGCGCTTATCTCTTCGTCATATATCTCGCTGAGCCAGTAGTTGGCCGTTATGGCTCCCGAATTGGAAAGTATCAGACCGCCTACCGAATAGGTGACCGTGGAGTTCTCCTTTACGCGCCAGTCGAGTACTTTCAGGTAGTTGTTCACCGTTTCCTTGTAATCGAGATACGTGGACTTGATGTTTCTGAGCTTTTCCCTCTGCTTACGATAGAGGATGTACGCCTTGGCGACGCCCTCGTAACCGCCCTTTGACAACACGGCCTCCACGCTGTCCTGTATGTCCTCGACGGCCACATAGCCGTCCTTGATCTTCGGCAGGAAGTCTGCCGACACCTTCAGAGCCAGAAAATCTATTATGTTGTCCGTATACTCAGTCTCAGTTGCCTCGAAGGCCTTCTTCATAGCGTTGGCTATCTTGTTGATATCGAAATCAACTACTTTTCCATCTCTCTTGATGATCTGATACATGTTCCTTCTCCTTTACCCTCAGACGCCTCTCACTTTGACCGCCGGCACGTATCCGGCAGCCGCATCGGCGAACCGTTCCATCTCCCGCTCGTCAAAGGCGTCAAGCCCCGCAGGCGCTATGAGATCTCCCGAATCCTTGAACTGCTGCAAATAATATTCCTTTGCCCCTTTTATCCACTTCGCGATCTTTTCCACATCGTCCATGTCATGGAGCCCCTTTACGAGAGTAGTGCGGAATTCGTAGTCCATGCCGCTTTCCATGATGATCCTGCGGCTCTCGTCTATCGCCGTGATGTCGACATGAGTCAGGCCGACGGCTTTCGCGTATCCGTCCGGGGCAGCCTTGATATCCATGGCGATACGATCCACGAGACCGCGCTCCATCACGTCCCTTATGACATCCGGTCTGCTGCCGTTGGTGTCCAGCTTTACCGCATAGCCTCCCGCCTTTATCATCGACAGAAGATCGGCAAGGTCCGGCTGCAACGTCGGTTCTCCGCCCGTCACGACGACTCCGTCCAGAACGCCCTTCCTCCTGTCGAGAAGATCCGTCAGCTCTTTCATGTAAAGATCCGTCTCCGTCCGCGGGCCCGACGTTTCTCTCCCCGGCACCGCTATCGACGCGTTGTGGCAGTACGGACATCTGAAATCGCATCCGTATGTAAACACCGTGCACGCCACTTTCCCCGGGTAATCCAGCAGCGTAAGTTTTTGTATTCCGGCTATGTTCAACGTCTCATCTCCCGTCCTCAGGCTCCACTCGCGAATTTACTCTATTTTAGCACATGTCGTTTGTGCGGTCAATATGAAATACTATATATAGTGTCTATGTAAAGCACAAAAAAACGTTTGCGGCCCGGATATAAAATATCTTCAGCCTGCAAACGCAACACTGCATTTCTTTCTGTCGTACTGTGTCTTCCGTCTCATTAACCGGAAAGCCCGCTATGATCTGGCGCAATGTAATCTATCAGCGGCTCC
This sequence comes from uncultured Bacillota bacterium, assembly GCA_949287115.1. Classification (GTDB taxonomy): domain Bacteria; phylum Bacillota; class Clostridia; order Peptostreptococcales; family Anaerovoracaceae; genus Lentihominibacter. Next base: position 3,646 of record CASEFF010000047.1, read on the forward strand.
AGGTATTTTCTGTCTATCCAGTCGCATTTCTTACCCATAGCCGACATTAACGCCTCCATCCATGGCTCGTATGTCGAAGGATCCTGTTTTGCAACCGCTTTCTGCAATATCCTGCACATCATCCTGTCCTTCAGCCCCATAGCGCTTTCATCCCATGCGCCTCTTCCGTAAAACAACGGTATATCACCCAGCTCGCCCTTAAGACAGCGGTCTTTCACTTCATTTAGAGCATTCCCGTCAAAAGGAGACGCCCCGACACAAAATACCGCCAGATTCTTTTTTCTCAGCGTATCGTAATTCTTCCTGAGTACATTTATTCCGGCAATTCCTCCGGCATAGATCCCTCCCGCAAATATCACGTTATCGTATATCACCGGAAAGGCTCTGTCAAAATCCTTCAGCTCGACTATATCGCATCCCAGCTCATCTTTCAGCATCTGCGCATACTTTTTCGTAGCGCCGTATTTTGACTTGTAAACTACAAGTGTATCTGTATCGGTCATGCCTGTCCTCCCGTCATTATCATTGATTTATCCCGATCGTCTACAGGCTATCATACCGGGCTCCCGCCCGCAATGAAGTTTACCGACATTTTACAAAGTTATCACGTTTTAAATATGCTGCATTTTTTTTGCGCAAAAAGAAAAGAGGCTTATCGCCTCAGATTCGGGATCTGTGGGACAGCCTCTTTGCTTTTTATTTAAATGCTCTTACTACACACGCTTATTTGCTAACTGCGTCCAGGAAAGCCTTCTCGTTGAGAGCGTCTGCATACTCGGAATCCATTTCTCTGATTCCTGCAGGGA
>CASEFF010000048.1 GCA_949287115.1 uncultured Bacillota bacterium
CGCGTCAATGACGCGGCGCCGAGTAGCAACTGACGGGATCTCCGCCCGTTACAAAGGGAGCACGTATGAAGCTGTACGTGAAAAGATGGGGATATCGTGTATATTCCCGGGTGGCATAGCAAAAGCAGCGCTTTTGTCCCGTAGCTTGGACAGGAGCGCTTTTCTATTATGTCATGTCCGCATCGGTGATATCAGAGATCAGAAAGGAGAAAGACAATGATCACTAAAGTACCACACAGGCTGTATCTCACGGAAGACCAGATACCTCAGCAATGGTATAACCTCAGAGCGGACATGAAGGAACAGCCCGCTCCCATGATAAATCCGGCGACGGGAAAACCTGCCGAGCTGGAGGATCTCTATCCCGTGTTCTGCAAAGAGCTTGCGGCACAGGAGATGGACGGCAAAACGAGATATTTCGACATACCGGACGAGGTGATGGACATATATAAGATATACAGACCGGCGCCTCTCTGCAGGGCGTACAATCTCGAAAAGGCCCTCGACACTCCGGCGAAGATATACTACAAGTTCGAAGGCAACAACACGTCGGGAAGCCACAAGCTCAACTCTGCGGTAGCCCAGGCGTATTACGCGAAGAAAGAGGGACTCAGGGGAGTGACGACGGAAACGGGAGCCGGACAGTGGGGAACGGCCCTGTCTGAGGCATGCTCCTACTTCGGCCTCGATCTGGAAGTTTACATGGTAAAGGTGTCGTTCCAGCAGAAGCCTTTCAGGAAGGATATCATGAAGACATTCGGAGCCAACGTTTACGCATCGCCGTCCGACAGGACTGAAGCGGGAAGGAAGATACTGGCCGAAGACCCCGAAAACAGCGGAAGCCTCGGATGCGCCATATCGGAAGCGGTGGAGAGAGCGGTCACCAGCGACGGATACAAGTACGTCCTCGGCTCCGTCCTCAATCAGGTGCTGCTGCATCAGTCCATAATAGGGCTCGAGTCAAAGGCCGCCATGGAGATGCTGGACGAGTATCCCGACATAGTCATCGGCTGCGCAGGAGGCGGATCCAATCTGGGAGGTCTCATCGCACCGTTTATGCAGGACAAGCTGACGGGCAAAGCCGATCCGAAGATCGTGGCGGTCGAGCCGTCATCCTGCCCGTCCTTTACGAGAGGCGTATATAAGTACGATTTCTGCGACACGGGAAAGATCACGCCGATGGCAAAGATGTACACGCTGGGATGCACGTTCAAACCGTCGGCAAACCACGCGGGAGGACTGAGGTACCACGGCATGTCGCCGATACTGTCAAAGCTCTACCACGACGGATACATGGAAGCCGTATCATGCGAGCAGACGAAGGTGTTCGAGGCGGCTGTGCAGTTCGCCAAGCTGGAGACAATACTTCCGGCTCCGGAGTCGGCTCACGCTATCAGGGGAGCCATCGACGAAGCCATCAGGTGCAGGGAAGCCGGAGAGGCGAAGACCATACTGTTCGGCCTGACGGGAACGGGATACTTCGACATGACGGCGTACGCGGCATACAACGAAGGCAACATGAGCGATTATATACCTACGGATGAGGATCTGAGACCTTCCATTGAAGCGCTGCCGAAGATCCCGGGCATACAGGAATAAAAAAGGAAAAGCCGCAAACAGAGCAACATAGTACGGGTCAGTTTGGATCTTGGTATTTACAACGCATCGTTTATCATCTATTATATATATAGAAAGTTATTTATTTAACAAACCGGCGTGGCATCCGCCGCGCCGGGCAGTGACAAATGAGACAACGAAACGAGGTCAATATGAGAATTTTTGATACCAAGGTACAGGAAATAAAATATATGGTGCTGATGGAGCTGGCATGGCAGACATGGAGGGAGAACGACGCTTTCATGGTGTTCAACGAGATCGCCGACGAGATCGTAAAAAAGGATGCTCCGCCGATGAGCTGCTGTATCTACAAAGACAGAGCCATAGTTGCAGAGAGGATAAGGATAGCTCTTGGCGGCAAGAAGGACGATCCCAACATAATACAGGTCATAGATATAGCGTGTGACGAATGTCCTGTGGCAGGACACGTGGTGACGGATCTCTGCCGCGGATGCGTGGCCCACAGGTGTTTCGATGCATGTAAGCCGGGAGCCATCACGTTCGACGAGGATCAGATAGCCCACATCGACAAGAGCAAATGCGTCGAGTGCGGCAAGTGCGCCGAAGTCTGTCCTTACAGCGCCATAACCAACTTCAAGAGACCGTGTGAGCGTGCGTGTAAGGTGGACGCCATACACATGGCGAAGGACGGCGTAGCGACGATAGACAGTGAAAAGTGCATATCCTGCGGAGCATGCGTATACCAGTGCCCGTTCGGTGCCACCCTTGACGTTTCCAGCATAACGGACGTCATAAAGGCCATAATGGCAAGCGACAACAACAGGAAATACAAGATATATGCCATAGTGGCGCCGGCGATAGCCAGCCAGTTCACGTATGCAAAGCCGGGTCAGGTCATAACGGCTATAAAGGAAGTGGGCTTTTACGGTGTGGAGGAGGCCGCGCTGGGAGCCGATATCGTCGCCTACAACGAAGCGGAGGAGCTCAAGGACAAGGATCTTATGACATCGTCATGCTGCCCTGCTTTCGTCAAGTACATAAAGACGAAGTTCCCGGACATGGAGCAGTATATTTCCCACAACCTGTCGCCTATGGCGGAGGCCGGAAAGCTGCTGAAAAAGTATGATCCGGACTGCAAGACCGTATTCATAGGACCGTGTACGGCGAAGAAAGGCGAGATAAAGGATCCGGAGGTCGGTCAGTACATAGATTACGTGTTGACGTTCGAGGAATTGCAGGCTCTGATAGACAGTAAGGATATAGTCGTCGAAGAGCTGCCTGAGACGGAGCTGGCGACCGCGTCTCCGTTCGGAAGGAACTTCGCAAGATCCGGCGGTGTGGCAGACGCGGTGACGGAAGCCGTAAAGGAGAGGATAGGCGACGATTTCAAGGTCGATCCTATAGTCTGCGACGGCATAGAGCAGTGCAGGTCCGCGCTGATGAGAGCGTCCAAAGGCGTGCTGCCAAACAACTTCATCGAGGGCATGGTATGCGACGGAGGCTGCATAGGCGGAGCCGCCTGCCTGACCCACGTTGACAAGGCCAACAGGAAAAAGATCGAGGCCTACGGCATAAGCGCCAAGATAAAGGAGATACAGGAAGCCGTGGAGCAGGCAAACAACAGGGGAACGAAGTGATTTTTAGGCTTGCAATAACAGCGGCACTATGCTAATATAAGTTATTGACATTTTACCTGAGGCTTAGTCGGGCGAAACTCCGACGACGACTCGGCCGCAGGCGTACGAAAACAAGGAGGAAACAAAATGATAACAACCGAAAAGAAAGCAGAGATCATCAAAGAGTATCAGAGAAAAGAAGGAGACACCGGTTCTCCAGAGGTACAGATAGCTGTACTGACTTACAGGATAAACGACCTGAACGAGCATCTCAAAGTCCACAAGAAGGACCATCACTCCAGAAGAGGTCTTCTGAAGATGGTAGGACAGAGAAGAAACCTTCTCAATTACCTGAAGGAAAACGATCTCGAAAGATACAGAGATCTTATCACTCGTTTAGGTTTGAGAAAGTAAGAGAACTTAAAATTTAGGCGGGGCGAGCGAACCCCGCCTATTTTTGTAACAGGTGAGAATATCATGCAAGTGATATGCTTTATATAGAGTTAAAAGAGAGAAAATAAACAGGAGGTAGTTGTTTATTATGAAATTCACTGATTACAGGACTTTTAAGACGGCAGTGGGCGGAAAGCTGCTGCAGCTTGAGATCGGAAAGGTCTGCGAGATGGCCAACGGACAGGTAATGGTAAAGTACGGAGATACCGTCGTCAACGTTACGGCCGTTGCGTCCAAGGAGCCGAGACCTGATATCGATTTTTTCCCGCTGTCATGTGACTACGAGGAAAAGATGTACGCCGCCGGAAAGATCCCGGGAGGCTTCATAAAGAGAGAGGGAAGACCGAGCGAGAGAGCGATACTCAATTCCAGACTCATGGA
>CASEFF010000049.1 GCA_949287115.1 uncultured Bacillota bacterium
TATTCGAGGCTTAAACCCTGCAAACGCACAAAATTTTGCAGTCATATGTAAAAATTTTTAAAATGACTGCAAAACAAATCCCCCTGCCTACGCAGAGGGATCTTTGATTGTTCGGATACATATTATATAGATTACCTGCTGTATTTTTTCTTGCCGTTGTTGTAAATAACGGTGCCGGTCAGAGCCGTACACGCAGCCAGCATAAGCGCGATCCAAAGTGAGATATTACTGTCATCTCCGGTTTCAGGAGAAGTGGTATCGCCAGTCTGGTCGCCGCTCGGCTTATCGGTATCCGATGGTGTTCCCGTTGCCGGGATCTCCACCGCAAACGCCGTCGCCGGTATAAGCCCTATTATGAGCATACAGAAAAATCAGCCGGGATTCAATACTCTATTTTAAATAAAGCCGTAAAATCATCTCACAGATGATTCATTTTAATGAGTCCAAATATCCCTGCAGTATCAGCACGGCGGCCTGCTTGTCTATGACCTTTTTTCGTTTGCCGCGGCTCACATCGGCTTCGATCAGGACTTTTTCGGCCATGACCGTAGTCAGGCGTTCATCGTAGAATTCTATCTTTACGTCGGCCATGCCGCTGCTTCTCATCTTGTTTTCAAGCATACGTTTGAACTCGTACACCTTTTCTGTCTGCGGACTGTCGGTGCCGTCCAGTTTTCTGGGAAGTCCTATGACCACGGTATCGCAGTCGAATTCACGGACGTAGTCCATCACCCTGCCCGCGTCTTTACGTATGCCTACCCTCTCAATCGTGGTAACGCCCTGTGCCGTTATGTTGAGCGCGTCGCTGACTGCAACGCCTATCGTCTTATCTCCCACATCCAGTGCAAGTTTTTTCATTCGCAAGCTCCCTTTCTTTCAAAGATCTCAAATGATTTCCGCTGCCATAAAAAAGGCGGGCATCACTGCCCGTCCTGGATATGCATTTGCAACAGTTTATCTTACAACGCTGTTCTCTGTATTATTGTATTATTATTCGTACTATCTGCGGAGATATGCTCTTATGAGCTCCTCTACCAGATCGTCACGCTCTATTCTGCCCATGATGTTTCTGGCGTTGTTGTGGCTGGTGATATAGGAAGGGTCACCCGAAAGTATATATCCCACCATCTGATCTATCGCGTTGTAACCCCTTTCTTCCAACGCGTCATATACTATATTCAAAATTTCTTCTATCGTCCTCTGCTCGACTTTATCGAAATTATCGTACATTCTGGTCTGCCTGTCCATAGTATAACCTCCATTCATTCATATACTGAAATTATAACACTACCCTCTTTATAAATACAAGGGAAAAAGTATAATTACACAAAAATATCACATGCATTTTATATACGTCAGCGATAGCAAACAGCCATCAAAGCAGCGATTCAGCCTTTGCAAAGGCATCGGCCACCTTTGACGGATCTTTTGCGCCGGCCTGAGCCATGTCGGCCTTTCCGCCGCCTCCGCCGCCTGCCGCCGCGGCTATCTCCTTTATCATCTTTCCTGCGTGATAGCCCTTTTCCACAACATCGTCGGTGAGTGAAACGAGGAACGTAACCTTTCCTCCCGAGACTGCCGCGAATACCATGGCCACATTTTTATTGCCGCTCTTTATCTCATCCGACAGTGATCTGAGATCGTTGATGTTGAGATCATCGAACTGTTTCGTTATAAGATTTACGCCGTTTATCGTCTTTGCCTCATCCATCATGCTGCCGAGGGAACTGTTCATCTCGGCCTTTTTCATTTCGCCGATCTCTTTTTTCAGCGTCTTTACTTCCTTTGAAACGGCAACGGCGCGGTCTACCACGTTATCGGCGTTGGCCTTGAGCGCTTCGGCCGTCCTTGCGATGACGTCTTCGTCGGCATTGAGCTTTTTAAGCACGCCCTGACCCGTTATGGCCTCTATCCTCCTGACACCGGAAGCTATGCCCGACTCGCCGAGTATCTTGAAAAGACCGATCTGCCCCGTGTTTCCCACGTGGGTACCGCCACAGAACTCCTTGCTGTAATCCCCTATGGAAACGATCCTTACCGTATCGCCGTATTTTTCATCGAAGAGTGCCGTTGCACCTTCCTTCATTGCTTCGTCTATAGGCAGCACCTTCGTGTTGACGTCGATGAAGCGGCTTATCTTATCGTTGACTATGCGCTCAACGCGTCCGATCTCATCTGCCGTCATGGCCTGGAAATGATTGAAGTCAAATCTCAGCCCATCGCCGTTGACAGACGAGCCCGCCTGCTTCACGTGGTCGCCGAGAACATCCTTCAGAGCCTGATGGAGAAGATGTGTCGCCGTATGGTTGGCGGCCGTCATGTTCCTTCCGGGAACGTCAGGTCTGCATGTCACCTTATCTCCCGTTTTCAGCGTGCCCTTCGTGACATTCACCTTGTGTACGAATATGTTCTTAGATTTCGTGACTTCCGTGACGTCTGCGGAAAAGCCTTCGTTTTCCATGACGCCGACATCGTATATCTGCCCGCCGCTCTCTGCATAGAACGAAGTCCTGTCCAGTACGACTCTGTAGGTGCCGCCGCTTTCTGCGGTATCGCA
>CASEFF010000050.1 GCA_949287115.1 uncultured Bacillota bacterium
ATAGCGGAAGCGCTGGAAAAGCAGGAAGGCATAAAGGTGGACAAGAAGAAGATCGAACTGGCCAGCCCGATAAAGCAGACGGGAGACACGTCTGTCACCGTAAGGCTTTTCCCTGAAGTGACAGCGACCCTCAAAGTAAAGGTAACGGTCTGATCCGGCAGCGGAACGGAGGATGATATGGAAGAAAGGATACCTCCTCACAGCACAGAGGCGGAAAAGTCGGTGCTGGGATCGGCGCTGCTTTCCAGGGACGCTCTCATGGACGTCATGGAAACGGTGAGATCCGGGGATTTTTACGACAGCAATCACAGGGAGATATTCGAGGCGATGCGGGAACTCTACAGGAGAAGCGCTCCCGTAGACGCCCTTACCGTGTCCGAAGAGCTGAAAAAGCGAAACAGCCTCGAGATGGTGGGCGGCAGAGCGTATATCGCATCCCTTTCCTCGGGGACTCCCACCACCAGCAATGCGGCGGAGTACGCGAAGATCGTCGCGGAAAAGGCGGCGATACGAAGGCTCATCGATACGGCGGACGACATAGTCGCGAGAGGGTATGAAGGATCCATGGACGCGGGGCAGATGCTGGATTATGCGGAAAGCGGCATATTCGAGATATCCCAGTCCAGACAGAAGGGGCAGTATACCCACCTGAAGGACGTGCTGCTGGAAAACATAGAGATAATAGACAGGGCGTCACAGATGGACGGCGGTCTTACGGGACTGACGACGGGATTTAAGTATCTCGACACCATGACGTCGGGTCTGCAGCGGTCGGATCTCATAATACTGGCGGCAAGGCCGGCGATGGGAAAGACTGCGTTCGCCCTGTCCCTTGCATTGAATGCGGCGGTAAAGGGCGGCGCGTCCGTCATGATATTCAGCCTCGAGATGTCCAAGGACCAGCTGGGACAGAGACTCCTGTCCATGGAGTCGAAGGTGCCGATGCAGAGCCTCAAGACGGGCAGGCTCGAGCGCCGCGACTGGGACGACATAAATCTGGCTCTCGACGTATTGTCAAAAGCCAATATACATATAGACGACACGGCAGGCATAAACATCATGGAGATGAAGAGCAAGTGCAGGAGGCTCAAGGGCGAGGAAGGCCTCGACCTCGTGATCATAGACTATCTCCAGCTCATGAATCCGGAAGGGAGAGCCGACTCGAGGACTCAGGAGATATCGGTGATATCGAGAAACCTGAAGCTGCTGGCCAGAGAGCTGGACTGTCCGGTACTGGTGCTGTCCCAGCTTTCGAGAGCGCCGGAGACGAGGACGGACCACAGGCCGATGCTTTCGGATCTGAGGGAATCGGGCTCCATAGAGCAGGATGCCGATATCGTCGTGTTCCTCTACAGGGACGAATATTACAATGAAGAAACGGACGAGCACGGAGTCTGCGAGGTCATAGTGGCCAAGCAGAGGAGCGGTCCTACCGGTACCGTCAAAGTGACGTGGCTCGACAAGCTGACGAAGTTCGTGGACGGCATCAGCGGCAGGAACACACCGGAGTTCTGATCAGGAGGTGACCGGAAGGACAGATGGGTTTTAAAAAAGAAGAGATAAGCGACCTGTTCCTTCTCGATACCAGAGTGGAGAACATATTCATAAACGAATACATGGCGTCGGCTCCCGGGGATTTCGTCAAGGTATACATGTTCGCTCATATGTATGCGGGCCTTGAGATCGATCTGACGAACGAGGAGATATCGAGACACCTGGGGATGGAGCAGGAAGACGTGCTGAAAGCGTGGACCTACTGGGAGCAGATGGGCGTCGTAAGGAAGATAAACAGGGATCCGGATGACAGGCTCCGATACGACATAGAGTTCGTCAGCCTCAGGGAGCAGCTTTACGGAGAGAAGACGAAAAAGAAGAACGCTTCCCGGACGGGCACGCTGCCGTCGATGATGGCGGATGAAGACGTGAAGGCCATGTTCGAGGAGATAGAGCGGATCACGGGAGAAGTGATAAGCGGCACGTGGATGATGGAGATATCCGACTTCATGAGGGATTTTGAAGTAGAGCCGGAGCTTGTGATATACGGGTTCTCTTTCTGCGCCAAGAGGAAGAAGAAAAACCTCAACTACGTTATGAAGGTCATCAGAGGGTGGCTGGAAGACGGTCTCAGAGATGTGAAGGCGGTGGAAAAGCGCTTCAGCGAAGAGGACAGGAAGCAGCATCTCTACAGGCGCGTGTTCAGAGCGCTGGGCTTTACGCGGAACGCCACGGAAGAGGAAGAGCGAATAATGGACACGTGGTTCGACAAGATGGGCTTTTCCATGGAAAAGGTCCTCAGCGCGTGCAAGAAGACGGCGGGGATAAACAACCCCAACATAAATTACGTAAACAAGGTGCTCACGGGATGGTATGAAGAAGGAAAGACCGGTGGCGGCGCGAAAGGCGCGGCATCGGGCGAGCTGTCCGCGGGAGAGATAAAGAGATATTACGAGATGCTCGTCCGCAGGGAGGAAGAAGATGCCGACCGCAGACGGGAACAGGTATACGAAAAGGTGCCGAGGATAAGAGAGATAGAGGAAGAGCTCTCGGCACAGAACAGAGAACTTTCAAAAGCGATAATCTCCGACAGAGTCGATGGAAGGAAGGTCATGGAGGAGATCAGGAGCAGGATAGACGCCCTCAATACGGAGAAGGCGTTCCTGCTGACGGACAACGGCTTTGAGATGGATTTCATGGATGTGAGGTACAGATGTCCTGAGTGCAAGGACACGGGGATTCTTGAAACGGGAGAAAGATGTCAATGTTTTCACGAAATAACAAGAGAAAAGATAAGGCTGCTGGAGCAGTAGCGGAAGGCAGCGGAAAAGCGGCGGCAGAGCAGACGACGGAGCCCGTCACGCCGAAGGGAGGCGCTGACGATGCTGTCGGCGTTTCCGCGGACATGAGCAGGGAAGAGCTGCTGCAGCAGAGCGAAGAAGCCAGAAAGATAATGGAGGATATCCGCAGCCTGAGAGCCAGCGTCGAGGCGTTGAAGACTGACGACATACCGCCTCTTACGGATGGCGATTCCGGCGCCGGAGCGGGGGCTGCGGACGGCCAGACTCAGGGCGCAGCGACTGCTGCAGGGACGGTCATCGAAGATACCGAAGCGGTGCTGGCGGCTAAGCAGGCCATAATAGAACAGGCTAAGAAGGATGAAGAGGAAAGGCGTCTTCGCGAAGCCGAGGAACGTCTCAGGGAGCAGGAGCGCCAGCAGGCCCGACAGGAGATACTCGAGGCGGAAAGAAGGGCGGCCCTTCGTGAAGCGGAAGCTGAGCGGAGGAGACTCGAAGCCGAGGAAGCCGCAAGGAAAGCCAGGGCCATATCGCGTCAGCAGGCTCTCGAGGCCATGGAGGCGGAGACCAGGGCGAAGAACGAAGAGCTGACGGAGGAAGTCGAAAAGACGCGGGAAAACCGCGACGATATGGCAACGCCCGAGGAGATGAGGGCGTTCTTCGGAGAAGACAGCGCAGCTGCGAAAGCGGCGACGACCGCGGATGTATCTGCCGATCGGGACAGAGGCGAAGCGGAGCCGGCCATGGGAGTGGACGAGGCCAGGCAGGAGCTCCTGAGGGCGCAGCGTCAGCAGGATCAGGTCATAGGCACCATATCGAAAGCCGCCGAGGTCAGGACCGAGAAGCTTGCGGAAAGACAGCAGGAGACCCTCGACAAGATCCGCAGCGAGGAGCTGGCGGCAGCCGAAAGGCGAAAAGCGGAAAAGCTGGAACGGGCGCGTCGCAAGAAGGAAGAAAAGATACACAGAGCCGAAGAGAAGGAAAGGCTCAAAAGGGAAAAGCGCGAGAAAAGGGAAGCTGCCGAAAGGGAGAGGATCGAGCGCGAACGTTTGCGACAGAAGAGCATAGCCGATGCCGAGCTGGGCGGAGGCGTCGTCAACGTTAAGGGCGTCAAGATAAACACGAAGATAAAGCATACCCTCTCCGTTTCCCTGAAGGATCTGCTGGGCATAGCCGACAGGGAGGAACGTCGGGAGACGTCCGAAGAGAAGGCGCAGCAGATGAAGGAAGAGCGCGAAAAGAGGCGTGAAGAGGCCAGGGAGGCCGTAGAGCTTACCGTGAAGCAGCGGCTGAACGAGTACGAGAACAGCCCCTTCGGCAGGAAGATGCGAAAGTTCAAGAACTTCTGCGAAAGGTACAAGGTCGCACTGCTCTCGTCGTTTTCCGTGTTCATACTGCTTCTCGTGGGAGTGGCGGGTGTTTATAACTACTATACGGCCTACGCCTATTCCTACAACGGACAGACTTTGGGCCTGGTGAAGGAAAAGGACGAGGTGCTGAGGATCACGGACCTCGTATCGGATGCCCTTACCGAGGACAGGAACATCGACGTTGTAGTTGACGACATCGAGTTCGAAAGGGTATCGGCTACGGGAGACGTGAAGATAGATACATCCGAGGACGTTCTCAGACGACTGTCATACATGAGGAACATCAACGTCAAGGCCTACGGTATATACATAGACGGCAGGAAGGTCGGTGCCGTTGAAAGCAAGGAAGCCGTTGAAAACGTCATGGAAGACATCAGGGAGATATACACCAGCGATCTGGAAGACGCCGAGATCAAGAGCGTGAAGTTCTTAAACGAGGTCGACGTGAAGAAGGGCAACAACGATCTGGAAGACGTCCTTTCGGAGGAGGAGATGCTCGAAAGGCTGATCACCAGCGGTGAGAAGACCGTGGAACATCGCGTTGCCGGAGGCGAAACTCTGGCGGATCTGGCGAAGCAGTATCGCGTGACGGAAGAGGATATCATAGAGGATAATCCGGACGTAGACAGGAAGAAGCTGGAGGTGGGCAGCGTGCTGACCATACACCAGACGGCGCCTGTCCTCAGCGTAGAGGTAGTTGCTCAGGTGACCGATGAGGAGAAGGTGTCCCACAAGACGGAGAAGCGCAAAGACCCTGATATGTACGAAGGGTATTCGGAGACGAGCCAGAAGGGCAAGGACGGACTCAACGAGGTGACGGCCAGAGTAACGCTGGTAAACGGCGAGCAGGTCGAGGAAAAGAACAAGGTGACGACCGTCAAGAAGGAGCCCGTTACGGAGATCATAATGGTGGGCTCCAAGGAGAGACCGCCTTCGGTGGGCTCCGGCGAGTACATCTGGCCTGTATCGGGCGGATACACGCTGACGTCGGAGTTCGGCGGCAGATGGGGCAGGATGCACGAAGGTATAGACCTGGGTCTGCCTGTGGGAACGGATATACTGGCTGCTGACGGAGGAATAGTTACCTTCGCAGGCTACAGCGGAGGCTACGGATACGTCGTGAAGGTGGATCACCAGAACGGCATGTCCACGACTTACGCCCACAACAGCTCGCTGCTCGTCAGCACGGGAGACGAGGTGTTCAAGGGTATGCACATAGCCGAGTCGGGCAACTCCGGCAGAAGTACGGGACCGCATCTGCACTTTGAGATAAGGGTGGACGGCGTAGCGCAGAATCCGCTCAACTACCTGCCTTGATGAAGGCTTTATGATGTCGTAGCACGGAGAGCGCGGGCCCGCGCTCTCCGATATATGCCGCTCTCCGGTAAAGCCGCGGAGAGCGGTGTTTGATAATTGTGGAAAAAAACGGGCTGTGATATAATCAGACCATGAGAAAAAGACGAAGAAGCAGCGAATTCAGGAACAACAGCCAGGTCATAGACATGGAAGAGGCCAGGCGTCGCCGGCAGGAAAAGCGAAGGACCGAACAGCGCAAAAACGAGGAAAGGGAGCGCGAGGCTGCCAGGCGCAATACGAGAGGGAAAATGGCCATCAGAAGGAGCCGCAACAGAAGGCGACTGATGATAGGCCTTATTGTAATGTTCGTGATCGCCCTCATATCGTTTTCCGTGATAAACATAATCTCCCTGAAAAAGGAGCAGCACGACATGAAGGAGCAGAAGCAGGAGCTTCTGGATGAAAAGGACGAGCTGACTAAAGAGCTGGAAAACGCCAACGACCTTGAAAACATCGAGGAGCAGGCGCGTGATCAGCTGCGTCTCATAAAGCCGGGAGAGAAGATATACGTGTTCCCGGAGGAGATAACAGAGCCGAAGGACGATAAGGCGGAGCCGGAGGAATAGTCGATGGACGGTAGGATGTCCGTAAGGGAGATCATCGTCGTGGAAGGGCGCGACGACACGGCTGCGATCAAAAAAAGCGTCGACGCCGTCACAATAGAAACACACGGATATGGTATAACGGAAAGGACCTGGGAGCTGATAGACAAGGCTTACAGGGAAAAGGGGATAATCGTGTTCACCGATCCGGACCATGCCGGCAGGCAGATCCGCAGGAGGATAACGGAGAGATTCCCCAATGCCAAGCAGGCATTCCTCGACAGGAGCGACGCCGAAAAGGACGGAGATATAGGGATAGAGAACGCATCGCCGGGCAGCATTCGCGATGCTCTCGAAAAAGCCCGCTGCGTCCCTGAGGAAGATACGACAGATGCGTCGCGGCCGCGTTTCACCATGGAGGATATGGTGGACGCCGGACTTGCAGGTCAGGCAGGTTCCGCCGAAAGGAGGATGGCCGCAGGAAAGGCTTTGGGGATAGGATACGGCAACTGCAGGAATTTCCTGCAGAAGCTGAATAAGTTCGGTATAACAGCTGAAGAGCTCTACGGAGCCATCGGAGAAGATAAATGAAACTTTACGCGCCGTCTACGATACGCGACATAAAGGATCGATACGATTTTCAGCTCTCGAAGAGTCTGGGGCAGAATTTCATAACCGACGGCGGCGTCATCGACAGCATAGTCGAGGGCGCCGGGATCGGGAGCGAAGATCTGGTCATAGAGATAGGGCCGGGGATAGGCGTGCTCACCGATGCGGCTGCCGATGCGGCTGCCCGCGTAGTGGCGGTGGAGATAGACAAAAAACTCATGCCGGTGCTGGCGGAGACCCTGGCGGGCCATGACAATGTCCGGGTGATAAACGCCGATATACTCAAAACCGATATCAACGGCATAATACGCGAGGAAAGAGAAGCGGGCACATTCACGGGAGACGTCAAGATAATGGGAAACCTTCCCTATTATATAACGACCCCCATCATCATGGGCCTGCTGGAGAAGGGCGTGGAAGCGGAGAGCATAACGATAATGATGCAGAAGGAAGTCGCCGACAGAGTGGAGGCGTCTCCCGGCGGAAAGACGTACGGCGCTCTTTCCGTTGCGGTGCAGTATTACTGTACGGTCAGCAGGATAGCGCAGGTGCCCAAAGAGGTGTTCATACCGAGGCCGAAGGTGGACTCCGCCGTGCTGAAGCTTTCCCTGAGGGACAGCAGTCCCGTTGAGCTGACCGATAAAGCGGTCTTTTTTTCCTGTGTAAAGCACGGATTCGGACAGAGACGCAAGACGCTGCTCAATTCTCTGACGGGAGTCTGCGGGCTTTCCAAGCAGCAGATAGGAGAGGTGCTCGATGAAGCGGGCATAGATCCCGTAAGGCGTGCGGAGACGCTGGACATGGAGGAATTCGCGGCTATAGCCAACGGTGTGGCCGACCGTTGTGGGAGATGAACGATATGGAAAAACTGAAGAAATTCTGTGATAAATATCTTAGGAACTACGTGGTGCTGCTGTTTGTGGTGGCTGTCGTTTTGAACCTCGTCATAGAGACGCTGGCACGACATTCGCTGATAGAGACGATGTCTTTTCTGGCAGACAGGCCGCTTACGTTCCTGTGCAACGTATTGCTGATATGGGCGGTGCTGACCCCGGCGCTGCTGTTTAGAAGGCGTATATTTGCCACATGCATGCTTTCGCTCATATGGCTCGCTCTCGGCATAACCAACGGCGTGATCCTGGCCAACAGGATGACACCGTTTACCATATTCGACCTCAGCAATCTGGAGGACGGTCTGTCCATAGTATCGAATTACTTTTCCATCAAGACCATGGTGATAGCCGTGGCGGCAGCGGTGGCTCTCGTCGTTGCCATAATAATACTGTTCAGAAAAGCTCCGAAGATGAAGGAGAAAGTCAACTACAAGAGGGCGGCAGCCGCCATAGTCATAATAGCGGTCGGTACATTCGGTGCGTTCCAGCTGGCGATAAAGGCAGGCGTGCTCGATACGTTCTTCGGCAACCTGGCATACGGATACAGGGACAACGGCGTGCCGTACAGTTTTCTCGTGACGTGGATGGATCAGGGCATCGACAAGCCCGACGGTTATTCGGCCGAAGAGATCGAAGGCATATTCACCGGCGGAGAGCTGGGTAAGGATAACGTATATACTCCGGGCAAGGACGATGATACCGATGTGGAGAACAAGCCGAACATACTGTTCCTGCAGCTGGAGTCCTTCATGGATCCAACTCTCGTTGAGGGCCTTGAGTTTTCTAAAGACCCGATACCAAACTACAGGGAGCTGATGAAGGAGTACTCCTCAGGTTATCTGACGGTACCGGCAGTCGGCGCGGGAACGGCAAACGTCGAATTTGAGGTCATGACCGGCATAAGCGCAAGGTTTTTCGGACCGGGCGAATATCCGTACAAGAACGTATTGAGGGAGACGACGGTGGAGTCGACGCCTAACGATCTGAAGCAGCTGGGCTATTCCTCCCATGCGATACACAATCACAGGGGAGCGTTTTACGGCAGGAACAAGGTCTTCTCCAACATGGGCTTCGATACGTTCACGTGTCTCGAATACATGAACAACGTCATGAAGACTCCGAGGAACTGGGCGAAGGACGGTATACTGACGGAGCAGATCATGGATGCCCTCGAGAGCACGGAGGGTCAGGACTACATCTATACCATATCCGTACAGGGTCACGGCAAGTATCCTACGGAGCAGCTTATAGAGGAACCGGCGATATCCGTCACCAAGGCGAATTCCGAGGAACAGCGCTGGTCCTATGAATACTACGTCAACCAGATATACGAGATGGACCTGTTCGTGAAGGAGCTGACGGACACGCTGGCAAGCTACGATGAAGACGTGATTCTGGTGATGTACGGCGACCATCTGCCGGCGTTGGACATAACGGAAGAGTCCATGAAAAACGACTCGCTGTATCAGACCCAGTACATAATATGGGACAATTTCGGCATGGAGAAGGAGGACAAGGACCTCAACGCATACGAACTGACGGCGGAAGTTCTGGACAGGCTGGATATCTCCGTCGGTATGATGAACAAATATCAGCAGAACTACAAAGGTGAGGACGATTATCTCGCCAACCTCGAGGCGCTGGCCTACGATATGCTCTACGGAGAGCAGTACATATACGGCGGAGAGAACCCTTACGAGGCGACGGATCTTAAGATGGGCGTCAAGGACATAAAGATAGACGAGATCGTGGAGATCGGCGGCAATTACTACATCAAGGGACAGAACTTCACCGAATACAGCAAGGTGTCGCTGGACGGAGAGATACTGGAGACCGTATATCTGGGACCGACGATACTGGCCCTGAAGGATGAGGTGGATCCTGATGACGTATCGAAGATGAAAGTCAGTCAGGTGGAAAAGAACAGCGAGATCCTGAGCACTACGGAGTAAAGTAAAGAGAAGATCGTGCATGGCATCTGCGGATCGGCAGATGCGGCATGTCAGGCGGGCGCGCATGGATATGTGCGCCCGCGCGTTATATGACACTTGTTGCGAAGCATCACAGGAGGAGAGACATGAGGAAGATAAGGGTTCTTGCCATAAACACCAGTCCCAGAAAGGGACGCAATACGGAAAAGCTGCTGGATGAGGTGCTGGCAGGCTGCAGATCCGTCGGAGCAGCAGACAGCGGAGCCGCCGGCGGCGAAGCCCGCAGCGAAGAAGATATTAAGGTCGAGGTGAAAATGATCGGCGTCGCCGATGCGGCGCCGGAAGATCTCGTTTTCTGCCGCGGCTGCTGGGCCTGCGCCAAAACGGGAAAGTGCGCCTGCGGCGACGATTTCATAAAGAGGCTGTATGACGATATGGCGGCTGCCGACGTGGTGATCTTCGGCGTACCCGTTTACTTCTACAGCGTGCCGGCTCAGTGCAAGGTCATCATGGACAGAGCGCTGGCATATATGCCGGCGGGCAGCGGCAAGGTAGTGGCGACGGCCCTCACCTGCGGCAGCGCCGGTGTGCTGAGCGCACTCCAGACCATGGAGAGCTTTTACAGCGCCAATGATTTCCTTGACGCCGGATGGGTCGCCACGTACGGGAAGACGGACGACAAGGAGAAGGGTAAGAAAGTGGCCTACGGACTGGGAAGGAAGGCGGTAAGGCTTGCGGCCATAATGGGAAAGGCGGAAGATGAGGCGGGAGCCGAAGGTGATGATGAACTGCTGGAAGATCTGCGCCATACGAATCACTTCGCCTACGGCACCCATACGTTCTGAGGAAGCGCGGGTGTGGGCGCATACCCTGTCGCGGACTTCGTTACAGACTTATATGCTTATATGGCCTGCTCTGCACAGGCTCTGCAGCGAATTTGCCGGATTTTCTGGTTTTTCGCCGCAGCCAACACAGGTCCTGCAGCGAAAATTCGTTTTTTGAAAGATTTTCGCTGCAGACTTTCCGGAAAAAGGAAATACGAACCGATGTCGGCGTACATTTGAGCCGATCCGTTACGCCGGAGCTTCATCCCGGCCTGAAAATCCGGCTCAGACTGTGCCGGATTTCTGTCATCTCACTGATTCCCGACAAAATCCTGTGTCACGTGCAGCGAAAAATGTCTTCAGAGCAAAAATTCGCCGCAGAGGCTGTGTCAGCTGCGGCGAAAAAACGGGAATCTTTACAGATTCGCCGCAATACCATATTACAGGTCTTCAACATACCATTCTATGAGAGTTATCGTGCCTTCCGTGATCCTTGCGACCACGTGAAGGCTTTCTTTTACGCCTGCGGACGTGCTGCTGCCGGATGTCATGCCTTCCTGCGTGCTGCCGCCGGACGTCATGCCTTCCTGCGGGCTGCCGGATGCAGCATCTTCCCCGGCGTCGCTCGCCGCGGCGATCGGCACGCTGAAGGAATAGACACCGCCGTTGTGGGAGATCGGGATCTCGCCGGCGTCGCTGCCGTATTTCAGTTCGCCGTTCTCATCCGTCAAAGATGCGCCGTTGTCGGCGGCAAGGCTCGCCAGTATGTCGGCGGCAGTCGTCTCGGCCGCGTAATGGGCATCGGTCATACCTGCGTGTTCCCGTGCTTCCGTCAGCTTTTCGGAAGAAGATCCGAATATGACGGCGGAAAAGCAGGCTGTCGCGAACAGTATGAACATCACCGCCATAGCGGCGACGATGAGTGATACGGAAGGCTTTACGGGCAGATTGTTGTCGATTATCTCGTAGATGCGTTTTTCGCGGGCGGAGGTGCGGCCACGCTTGATGTGGGCGCTGCGCTTCGGATTGCGATCCATCACTGGCCACCTCCCGTCCTTACGGCCCTGAACGTCAGGTCGTATATCTTTTCATCGGCCTCGCCGCCGCGGAAGGTTATGTCGTATTGGAAAGACGACGGCATATCGGTCTTTTCGATGACGGCTCTATACGAGCTGCCGGAGCGGGTCGCCGGTCTGATATCGTCATCGTAATAGAACACCAGCGTGTTTTCCGTCGCTTCGAAGAGCTGGTGATCGTTCATCATTTTGCCGGCTTCCGAAAGATTTCCGTTGGAAGCTTTCAGCGTCTCGGCTATGGATGTCGTCTCTATGACTGCCTGATCGAGGCGGCGTGATTCCGCGGAATACCTGTCGGCATAGATGAACATGGTGACGCAGGCCAGGACTGCGGCGATGAACATGGTCATCAGTATCACGGCGCAGAGGAACAGGACCGACTTGCGGGACGGCTTTTTTATGGAAGTGAAGATGCCTGTCAGCTTATCCATCCGAGCCACCCCCTTCGTCGGCCAGGGAAATATTCACGGCGGAAGAGATGCCGTCCTCCGTTGTGAAGGAGATCTCCAGCAGGCCGTTTTTCAGCGTGCGGAAATCTGCGGATTCCATGGCCATGATGATATCGCCGGATTCGGGCGACACGTTGTCGCCGGGCGTTATGG
>CASEFF010000051.1 GCA_949287115.1 uncultured Bacillota bacterium
CCTTGTCAGTCATATAAAGTGCTTTGCCGATAACGGGAAAAAGATAGCGGCGATATGTGCGGCGCCGATGATACTGGGAGCCTGCGGCGTCATCGACGGGAAGAGAGCGACGGTATATCCGGGAATGGAAGACACGCTGACGGGAGCTGCGGCGACGGGAGATGCGGTAACTGTGGACGGAGATATAATAACGGGGAAAGGACCTGCCCTTGCCATGGAGTTTGCCCTTGCCATCGTAGAGGCGGTGAAGGGAAAGGCCGCTGCCGACGAAGTGGCGGCAGACCTGCTGTACGACAGAAAGTGATGCGGTGGAAAGTGAGCGGAATGGATCTTAAGGATATCGACATACGGAAGGCGGATCTGCACATACATACGTATTATTCCGACGGGAGGATGAGTCCGGCAGACATAGTCCGTGAGGCCGGAAAACTGGGATATACCGTCATCGCCATAACGGATCACGACGGTACGGACGGGGTGGAAGAAGCCCTTGAAGCGGGCAGGCGCGCCAAAGTCGTGGTGATACCCGGAATAGAGCTGGATACGGAAACGGATGACGGCACAGGCCTGCACATACTGGGATACGGGATGGACGTGAACGAGCCGGTGTTTCGCGATGCGATGGAAAAGCTGGCGGCCCGCAGGAAACGCCGCAACGCTGAGCTTGTAAAGGTGCTGACGGACATGGGTTATCCTCTTTCCGTTGAGGAACTGGAAAGAAAACAGCCGGGAAGATATATCGGAAAACCCGTGATAGCCAGAGCCCTCGAGGAGAAGGGATATATCTCCGATTACAGGGATGCTTTCAAAGAAGGGATGTTCCTTGAAAGCAGGCAGGCGAAGGCGGTGAAAAAGGAGCCTTATTCATCCCGTGAAGCTATAGAACTCATAAGAGGCGCCGGCGGTACGGCTGTGCTGGCCCACCCCATACAGACGAAGGGAGTGGGACGGGCAGGGTCGGAAGAGTTTTACGCCGGGATCGAAAAGATCGTGGCAGGATTGAAGGAGGCGGGACTCGAAGGGCTGGAGTGTTATCATCCCGATCAGGACAGGGTGCAGTCGGAGCGGTTCTGCCGCATGGCGGATGCACACGGTCTGTGGATCACGAGGGGCTCGGATTTCCACGGAGACGATTACAGTGACGAAAAGGGATGGATTGAATCGCCGTGGCCGATATGATATCATAATGGCGTGTCGTGTTTGACGGAGATGATCCGGGACAATATACGATAATAAACAGATGTAAAGGAAAAACGAAATGGCTTTTTTCAGAGACATAAAGGAAGATATAAATGCCGTGCTGGACAGGGACCCGGCGGCGAGATCCACTGCGGAAGTGCTCCTGTGTTATCCCGGCATATGGTCGCTGATCTGGCATAAGCCGGCCCACTGGCTGTACCTGCACAACGCCAAGATGCTGGCCAGGATAATATCGCAGCTTTCCAGATGGTTCACCGGCATAGAGATACACCCGGGAGCAACTATCGGCAGGAGGTGTTTCATCGATCACGGGATGGCTGTCATAATAGGAGAGACCACCGAGATAGGAGACGATGTCACCATATATCAGGGTGTGACGCTGGGCGGTACCGGAAAGGATGTGGGCAAGAGACATCCGACCATAGGAGACAGGGTCGTCATAAGCAGCGGCGCCAAGGTGCTGGGGCCTTTCAAAGTCGGAAACGACGTGAAGATAGGTGCGGGATCCGTGGTACTCAAGGAGATTCCGGACGGATGTACCGTAGTCGGCATACCGGGAACCATAGTCAGACGTCACGGCAAGCCTACGAAGGAGATGGATCAGGTGGATATGCCGGATCCTGTAGCTGTAGAGCTGGAGTGCCTCAGGCGGCGCGTGGTGGAGCTTGAGGAGCTGCTGATAGAGAAGTTCGGTGACGATGTCCATAAGAAGTGCGATGACGACTGTCAGTATTCCAGCATAGTCAGAGAGATGCAGGAAGGCAGGTTCGTTCCTATATATGATGAAGACGGGGAGGAAGATGAGAATGAGAATATATAACACGCTGACGAGAAAAAAGGAAGAATTCGTTCCGATCGAAGAGGGAAAGGCGAGGATATACGTATGCGGTCCTACGGTATACAACTATTTTCATATAGGTAACGCCAGACCTTTCGTCGTATTCGATACGCTGAGAAAGTACATGGAGTACAGAGGCTACGACGTGAAATTCGTCCAGAACTTCACCGATGTCGACGACAAGATAATAAACAAGGCGAGGGAAGAAGGAGTGACCGCTCCCGAGATCAGCGAGAAATACATAGAAGAATACTATAAAGATGCGGCGGCTCTCAACGTGAAAAAGGCCGACGTGCATCCGAAGGTGTCCGAACATATCCCGGAGATCATCGATTTTGTCAGCACTCTGATAGACAGAGGATATGCTTACGAAGTGAACGGTGACGTGTACTTTTCCACGAGGAAGTTCGCCGACTACGGAAAGCTGTCAAAGCAGAACATAGAGGATCTTGAGGCGGGAGCGAGGATAGCGGTCGGTGAGATCAAGGAAGACCCGCTCGACTTCGCTCTCTGGAAGGCGCAAAAAGAGCCGGATGAGATCGCGTGGGACTGCCCGTGGGGAAAGGGCAGACCGGGATGGCATATAGAGTGCTCCGCCATGGCGAAGAAGCATCTGGGAGACACCATCGACATTCATGCGGGAGGTCAGGACCTTCAGTTCCCGCATCACGAGAACGAGATTGCCCAGTCGGAGTGCTGCAACGGCGTGCCGTTTGCCAACTACTGGATGCACAACGGATACATAACCATCGATAATGAGAAGATGTCCAAATCAAAGGGCAACTTCTTCACCGTCAGAGATATACTCGAGGATTACAGCGGAGAAGTCATCAGATTCTTCCTGCTGTCGGGTCATTACAGGAATCCTATAAACTTCAGCGATTCGCTGATGGAACAGGCAAAGGCCGGACTGGCGAGGATGGAAAACGCCCGCGACAACCTGAAACACCTCATAGCCAACGGCAGCGGCGAGATGACGGACGCGGAGAAGGAAGCCCTTGCAGGATACGACAGGTACAGGCAGGAATTCATCGGAGCCATGGATGACGACCTCAACACGGCAGACGCCATTTCCGCCATATTCGAACTGGTGACGGCGATAAACACGGCTGTTAAGGACGGGGCAAGCAGGGAGTTTGCGGAAAAGAGCCTTGAGGTGCTCATGGAGCTGGCCACGGTGGTTGGTCTGCTGCAGCAGGAAGCTGACGATGCGGTGGACGACGACGTCATGAAACTGGTGGAGGAAAGACAGGCGGCAAGGAAGGCAAAGGATTTTGCCCGTGCAGACGAGATAAGGGATATGCTGAAGGAGAGAGGCATAACCTTAAAGGATACTCCTCAGGGCGTACAGATCATCAGGGAATAGCGACGGCGCGCGGCGATGCGTGCGGATCGAAGGTATGCAGATGGATGATATCAGAAATATGAACACCGCTGTGCTGGCGTATATGGGCGACGCCGTCTATGAGCAGGCGGTGAGAGAGCATATAATAAGGAAGAGACCTTATAATGCCCACAGACTGCATCTGGCGGCGACCGCCTTTGTGAAGGCGCAGGCGCAGGCGGATGTTATAAAGAAGATGTTCGACGAGCTTACGGAGGAAGAGCAGAGGCTGGTAAAGAGAGCCAGAAACAGAAAGACGACGGCAAAGGCGAGGAGCGCCGACCCGGTGACATACAGGTGGGCGACGGCATTTGAAGCGCTGGTGGGATATCTGTATCTTGCCGGTGACTCCGAAAGGCTGGAATATGTTGTGACGAAAGCCATCGATATCGTTGAGGATGGACGGAACGCGGGATGATGACCGCAGTCCGCCCGATGCGTGGGAGGTAATGATATGAGCAGAGCTGACAGATTGTTCGTGGATATGTGCAGCGACATACTGGACAACGGATTTTCAAGTGAAGGTCAGGTCGTCAGGGCGAGGTGGGAAGACGGGACACCTGCCCATACCATAAAGAGGTTCGGCATCATCAACAGATACGACCTGCAGGAGGAATTCCCGGCATTGACCCTGAGGCCGACGGCGATAAAATCCGCAGTCGACGAGATGCTGTGGATATGGCAGAAGAAGTCCAACAATATAAAGGAGCTTAACAGCCATATCTGGGATGAATGGGCGGATGAAAACGGCTCCATAGGCAAGGCCTACGGATATCAGCTGGGAGTGAAGTACAGATTTCCTCACGGCGAGATGGATCAGGTGGACAATGTCCTGTGGCAGCTGAAGAACACGCCGTATTCCAGAAGGATAATGACCAACATATACAATTTCGGCGATCTTATGGAGATGGGACTTGAGCCGTGCGCCTACAGCATGACGTTCAACGTTACGGGAGACAGGCTCAACGCCATACTGAACCAGAGGTCGCAGGACGTGCTGGCAGCCAACAACTGGAACGTGGTGCAGTATTCGGTACTCGTCCATATGCTGGCTCAGGTATCGGGCCTCAAGGCCGGCGAGCTGGTACACGTGATATCCGATGCTCATATATACGACAGGCATGTGGATATAATCCGTGAGATGATATCGAGACCGCAGTATCCGGCGCCAAAGTTCAGCCTGAACCCCGATGTGAAGGATTTTTACGATTTCACGGTGGACGATATAAGGATAGATGATTATCAGAAGAATCCTCAGATAAAGAACATACCGATAGCCATATGACGTACCCGGGATGAAGTGGGGATCGTGGCACAGAAAGTTTGATGTATACGGCCTATGGCCGGGACGGGAGCATATATGAACGCTATAGTCGTAGTCGACGAGAACTGGGCGATAGGACGTGACGGCGGTCTGCTGGTGCATCTGCCGGGAGATCTGAAGTATTACAGGAAGAAGACGCTGGGAAAGGTCATAGTCGTGGGGAGAAAGACGCTGGAGTCATTTCCGGGAGGAAGACCGCTCCCCGACAGGACGAACATCGTGCTCACATCGGATCGCGGTTACAGAGCCGACGGCTGTATCGTATGCCACAGCATCGACGAGGTGATGGAGGCGGTGAAGGATCACGATACGGACGATGTATTCATCGCGGGCGGGGCACAGGTCTACGAACAGTTAATGGACAGGTGCGACGATTTTTACGTTACGAAGATATACGACGCCTTTGAAGCGGACAGATACTTCCCGGATCTGGACGCTGCGGGGTTCAGAGTCGTATGGGAGAGCGATATGCAGCAGGAGAACGGCATATCGTACAGGTTTTTGAAGTACCGCAGATGACGACGGTGATGACGGCGGAGGTCTTATGTCGGAAATAATAGTGGGCAGGAACGCCGTGCTCGAGGCGTTGAAGAGCAACAGGGAGATAGAGAAGATAACGATAGCCGAAGGAGCGGGCGGCTCCGTCAGACAGATAGCGGCAAAGGCGAAGGAAAAGCGCATACCGGTATATTACAGTGAAAAGAAGCGGCTCGACAGGACGGCGCAGGGCGAAGCTCATCAGGGCGTCATAGCCGTAGTGTCGGATTACAGATACTGCACGGTGGACGATATACTGAAAAAGGCGGAAGAGCTGGGAGAAGACCCGTTTCTTGTGATACTTGACGGGCTGGAGGATCCTCATAACCTGGGCGCCATAATGCGTACGGCTGAATGTGCCGGCGTGCACGGCATCGTGATACCGAAGCGACGTTCCGTATCGGTGACGGAGACGGTGGCCAAAACATCGGCGGGGGCTTCGGAGCACATGATGTGTGCGAAAGTCGCCAACATAGCAGGCGAGCTGGACAGGCTGAAAAAGAACGGCATATGGACGGCGGCATGCGACATGGACGGAGAGACGTACTGGGGAAAGGATCTGACGGGTCCGCTGGCGCTGGTGGTAGGCGGCGAAGGCAGGGGCGTGAGCAGGCTCGTAAGGGAGAAGTGCGATTTCATCGTTTCCATACCGATGAAGGGCATGATAAACTCCCTCAACGCGTCCAACGCAGCGTCGATACTGATGTATGAAGTTGTGAGACAGAGGAACATACATATATGAAAGACAGCGATAATCGCGCTCCTGATGACGGCAGGCTGGCGGTCATGGCTCAGAAGGGGGACCTCGATGCGGAAGAGACCCTGATGAGGAAATATAAGGAGACGGTAAGGAAAAAGGCCAATATGTACTACATGGCGGGGGCGGACGAAGACGATATCGTTCAGGAAGGGATGATAGGTCTGCTGAAGGCCATAAGACGGTTCGATCCGGACAAGGAGGCTTCATTCGGCACGTTTGCGGGGATCTGCATAACGAGGCAGATAATCAGCGCCATAAGGATGGCGGGACGCGAAAAGCACAGGGCTCTCAACACGTCCGTATCACTTAGCAATCCCGTGACGGACGAGGGCGCGGAAGTGACGCTGGCGGACACGCTGAGCGCCGACGGGGGAGAAGATCCGGAAGAACTGCTGATATTCAAGGACATAGCCGAATACATACTGCATAACGGCGACAACGTGTTCAGCGATTTCGAGATGCAGGTCATAAACGAGATGCTGCGGACGAAGGACAGCGTCAAAGTCGCTGAAAAACTGGGTAAAAGCGTCAAATCGATAGACAACGCCATGAGGCGGGCAAGGAAAAAAACGATAGAATATCTGTGGCGATAAAAGGCTTGTGATTTGGTTGACAGAGCCTTTAAAATATAGTACCATAATGAATATTGGTGTGCTGCTGTAGCTCAGTCGGTAGAGCACTTCATTGGTAATGAAGAGGTTCGGCAGTTC
>CASEFF010000052.1 GCA_949287115.1 uncultured Bacillota bacterium
TTATCGGCGCGCTGCTGATAGCCGCACTGATAAATTATTCTGGCCTTCTGGACAGCGGAGAAGGGCTTCTGGGAGCCATAACGGTACGTACCGCCATATCCAAGACGAGTCTTGATTTCGGCAAGGCGTTCGTGCTGGGCATCATGTGTAACTGGCTCGTATGCCTCGCGGTGTGGATGGCGACAGGCGCTCAGGCCACCATCAGCAAGATATTTTCAATACTGTTCTGCATAGGGCTGTTCGTGCTTTCGGGTTTTGAGCACAGCGTAGCCAATATGTATTTCATACCTGCCGGTATGATGGCTTCCGGAAACGACGCATACGTGCAGCTTCTGAACCTTGACGTTTCCGGTCTTACGATTCAGAACCTGCTGCTTGGCAATCTGCTGCCGGTGACACTTGGCAACATCGTGGGCGGAGGTATATTCGTCGGCGTCATATACTGGCTGACGGGACGCAAATTAAAATAGACGGGTTAAGACGAAAGGATATGTCATGATAAGAGAGATCGCCATAGAGGATATAGAAAATTTCAGGACGGGTAATGCCGGGGACGAAAAGGGCGGCAGCGGATGTACCGTCATACTGTGTGATGAAGGGGCCGTCGGCGGTGTGGATGTCAGAGGCGGCGGGCCTGCCACGAGGGAAACGGATCTGCTTTCTCCGCTGGCTGCATGTCAGGAAGTCTACGGCGTCATGCTGTCGGGCGGCAGCGCTTTCGGCCTCGATGCGGCAGGAGGCGTCATGAGATATCTGGAGGAGAGGAATATAGGCTTCGATGTGGGCGTTGGACGCGTGCCGATAGTGCCTGCGGCCTGCCTGTTCGATCTCACTGTCGGCGACTACGGGTGCAGACCCGATGCTGACATGGGGTACAGGGCGTGCGTGGATTCGGAAAGGAACAGACCCGAAAGGGGAAATCACGGCGCCGGAACGGGAGCTACCGTGGGGAAATTTCTCGGCGAGGAAAGAGCCATGAAGGGCGGTCTCGGCATCTACGCCGTACAGGCGGGAGATCTGAAGGTAGGCGCCATCGTGGCGGTAAACTGTCTCGGTGACGTTTACGATGTCGATACGGGCGAGATGATCGCAGGCGTTCTGACGGAAGACGGCAGGACCATGGACAGCACGAGACGCCAGATGTGGGACGCCATACAGATGCAGAAGAACGTATTTACCGGGAACACCACCATAGGCTGCGTCATAACAAACGCGGCTCTCACGAAGGACAACTGCAACAAGCTGGCATCCATGTGCCACGACGGCTATGGAGCGGCGATAAAGCCCGTACATACGTCTGCGGACGGTGATACGATATTTTATCTCGCAAAGGGAGATGTCATCGTAAACCCTGATGCTCTCGGCGATCTCAGCGCCTACGTCATGGCAAAAGCGATAAACGACGGAGTAAGGAGCGCGACATCGGCATACGGCTTTATCTCGGCGGGAGATATGGCAGGAGAAAACATAAAGTAGCGGTGTGATAAAAGGAGTCTGCACCTATGGACAGGATAGCGATAATAGACGGCAACAGCCTGATAAACAGAGCATATTACGCGATGCGTAATCCGATGATAACAAAAGACGGCATATTCACGCAGGGAATATTCGGTTTTTTGAATATGCTGGATAAGATAATGAGAGATTACGAACCGGGATATATTGCCATAGCCTTTGATATGAAGGCACCAACGTTTCGTCATAAGGAGTACGGAGAATACAAGGCGGGAAGAAAAAAGATGCCGCCGGAACTTGCCATGCAGATACCACTCTTAAAAGACGTTTTACGGGCCATGAACATAAAGCAGCTGGAAACAGAGGGCTTTGAAGCAGACGATATCATCGGCACGGTGGCGAAGAGAGCGGAAGAAGCGGGTCTGGAGCCGTACATCATAACGGGAGACAAGGATGAACTGCAGCTTGCCACGGACGTTACGAAGGTCATAATAACGAGGAAGGGCGTTTCGGAATTCGATATATACGATAAGGCTGCAATGATCGAAAAATACGGTTTCACCCCGGAACAGTTCATCGACTTCAAAGGACTGATGGGCGATCAGTCGGACAACATACCGGGAGTTCCCGGAGTGGGGGAGAAGACGGCGACAAAACTGATCATGGAGTTCGGCAGCATAGAGGAGCTGCTGGCCGATACGGAAAGGATCACGCCCAAGGGAGTCAGGAAAAAGATAGAAGACAACGCCCAGCTTGCCGTCATGAGCAAGCGGCTCGCTACCATAAATACGAAGGTTCCCATAGAGACCGACTTCGACGATTTTCTGGTGAGGGAGCCCGATTACGATGCTCTCGTCGATATATATACGAAGCTGGAGTTCAATAAATTCCTCAAAAAACTGAATATAGCAAACAAGGGCATATCATCTGCGGCCGATGCCGCATCAGGCGGCATGACCATAGATACGTCGTCCTTTGAGAAGATATACGTATGCGAAGACAGTCAGCTAGACGGGATCTCTCTGGAAGGTGATGCGGTGCTGAAGGTTTTCGGCGATTACGATCACCTCGGCGATGTTACCGTGGAGGGAATTTCCGCCCTCAACGGCAGTACATACTATTATTTCGACAACGGTAAGTTGAAAGACCTTTTCGGATGGCTTTCGCGACAGGATGTGAAATGGACGGGTCACGGCCTCAAACGCGATTATTTCATGATGATGGCGGAGGGCATACGTGATTTCGATACAGGATTCGATACGATGATAGCTCAGTACGTGCTGGATTCCGGCAGGAGCAACTACAGTCTGTCGGCCATTTCCAACGAATATCTCCATTTCACCGTGAGAGACGAGAAGGAGTTCATGTCCGACAACGGGCAGATGGATATGTTTTCCGATATCGGAAAAGTCTATATGGATTACGGGTTTGAAGTCTGTACCGCAGTCATCAACCTGATGGACATACAGAAGAAGGATATAGAGCGGGAATCTCTCGAAAGCGTGTACTATGAGGTGGAGCTGCCGCTGATAGAGGTGATGGCTTCCATGGAACACGAAGGCTTCAAGGTGGACAGGGAGACTCTCCTTTCGTACGGCAGTATGCTGTCGGAAAAGACTGACGAGATCTCATCACAGGTGTTTGAAATGGCAGGCGAGACATTCAACCTCAATTCACCGTCACAGCTGGGCGAGATACTGTTCGACAAGCTGGGTCTGCCTGCCGGCAAGAAGACTAAGCGCGGATATTCTACCAGTGCGGACATACTGGAAAAGATAAAGGACAAGCATCCGATAGTACCTGCCGTCCTTGAATACAGGACGCTCTCGAAACTGAAGAGCACGTATATAGACGGGCTGCTGCCGCTGATAAACAAAAACGACGGAAAAGTTCATGCACACTTCAATCAGACCGTAACGACCACCGGCAGGATAAGCTGTACGGAGCCGAACCTGCAGAACATACCGGTAAGGCAGGAGATGGGACGCAAACTGCGCAGAGCGTTCATACCGGATTCGGATGAATGCGTGCTGGTAGGTGCGGATTACTCGCAGATTGAGCTGAGAGTGCTGGCTCACATGTCGGGAGATGAGGCGCTGACGGAGGCGTTCAACAGAGGCGAGGATATACACAGGGCAACGGCGGCAAACGTTTTGGGCGTGCCCGAGTCGGAGATAACGATAGAAGAAAGGAGCAGGGCAAAGGCCGTCAATTTCGGAGTCATATACGGTATGAGCAGCTTCGGCCTTTCTTCCGAGCTTAATATAACGCGAAAGGATGCGGAGGAGTACATCAACGCATATTTCAGAAAGCATACGGCCGTAAAGGAGTTCATGGACGAGCAGGTGGAATTCTGCAGGGAAAACGGCTATGTCACCACCATCATGGGCAGAAAACGCTTCATCAAGGAGATAAAGGCATCTGCGTACATGGTGAGACAGGTGGGTGAACGACTGGCGATGAACACCCCGATACAGGGCAGCGCGGCCGATATAATAAAGATAGCGATGATAAAGGTCTACAACGCCATAAAGGAAAGGGGCCTGAGATCGTCTCTCATACTGCAGGTGCATGACGAACTCATCATCAATACGTACAGGGACGAACGCGCAGAGGTGGAAAAACTTCTTGTCGAGAACATGGAGTCGGCCTACGATATGACGGTGAAACTCAAAGCGGATCTCAACGAGGGAGAAAACTGGTACGAACTGAAATGAGCAGACAGAAAGAGAATTTGAAGGTAATAGGGCTTACCGGAGGCATAGGTACGGGAAAGTCGACGGCGGCGGAGTATTTCATAAAAAGGGGATTTGCGCATATAGATGCGGATGCCATAAGCAGAGGACTGACGGCTGACGGCAGCGATATGCTGCCGGTACTGGACGGTTATTTCGGACCTGACGGACAGTATGGCGACGGAAGTACTCAGATACTTGACAGCAGAGGCAATCTCAAGAGAAAAACTCTGGCATCGCTGGTGTTTTCCGATGAAGAACGCCGCATGAAGCTGGACGAGATAATGTTCGCGCGCATAATCACCGAAATAGATGACAGGATAGAAGCATACAGGAACGCGGGAGGCGGCATAAAAGGCATACTGCTGGATGCACCTCTGCTGTTCGAGGCGGGACTTGATGACAGGTGCGATATGGTCATCGTGCTGGTCGCCGATCTGGAAATGCGGATAGCCCGCGTCTGCATAAGGGACGATGCGACACCTGACGAGGTGAGGGCGCGCATAAAAAACCAGATGAGCGACAATGAAAAGATAAAGAAGGCTGATGCCGTCATAGACAATTCCGAAGGGCTTTCGGATCTTTACGAGAACCTGGATGCTTTCTTTGAAGAGTACATGCAGTGACGTTTTCCCTGATTTTGCAACGGTTCTGCGGAATACACAAAAAACTTTATTAAATTTTCAAAAAATTCTTGTAAAATCATTTTTACGGTGCTATAATAAACTCAACAAAAAGAAGTCAAGCAGATTTTGATAGAAGGTTCGAACCGAAAGAGAAAAAAGGTAGTTTCCGGAACGAAATTTGTGAGATGAAAGAAAGAGGGTGAGTCCGCCAGAAATGTCAGTAGAAACACAAAGATAATACCAACCTGCTGAAGTTTAAACCACCGGGCGTCATGAAAGGTGCATGACGAGGTAAAAGGACAAAGCGGAAACTTTAAAAACCGAGAAAAGAAGATCTACATTACAGTCATATGACTGAGGGTAAGGGATAAAGATCAGATAGAAAGATCTGGGGAGTATCGGATTAAAGACGGAACCTTTGCTAAAGAAGAGTTTAAACGTAAGAGGTTGGTATTTTTATGCCCAAAATAAAATGCGGAATGTCATTGACACGGCCAATATGATATGATATAAACATAAGGATGTTTTAACGATGTTACCGATTTGGAGAAGATAATGAGAGAATACCCTGAGAAGTTCATAAAGGCGGGAGATGTCGATATAGCGGCAAGGAGACACCTTGATTCCATCGGTATCGATATTTCCATTTTTTCAGATTGTTATATATTGCCCGGTCTTACAGATGTACACGTACATTTGAGAGAACCGGGTTTTTTATATAAGGAGACGATGAAGACGGGAACCCTTGCAGCAGCTGCCGGCGGTTTCACCGATATATTTTCCATGCCTAATCTGGAACCGTGTCCAGACAGCGTGGAAAACCTCAAGGTGCAGACCGATGCCATATCGAGGGACGCATGTGTTCACGTATACCCGTACGGAGCCATAACGATAGGCGAGAAGGGGCATGAGCTGGCTGACATGGAAGGGATGGCGAAAAACGTCATAGCCTTCACTGATGACGGGAGAGGCGTGGCGTCGGACGATATGATGGAAGAGGCCATGAGACGCGCCGCGGCTCTTGGAAAGCTGATCGTTGCCCACTGCGAGGACGAGAATTTTCCGAAGGAAAGCCCGGAAAGCGAGTGGAAACAGCTGGAGCGCGATATAGCGCTGGTGAGGAAGACGGGATGCGGATATCACATGTGTCACGTATCGACGAAGGAGTCGGTGGAGCTCATCCGCCGTGCAAAGGCCGAAGGACTCGATGTGACGTGTGAGACGGCGCCACACTATCTTACGATCTCCAACGACGAGATAGCAGATGACGGCAGGTTCAAGATGAACCCGCCGATAAAGAGCGCCGCCGACAGAGATGCCCTGATCGAGGCTGTCATAGATGGCACCGTGGATATGATCGCGACGGACCATGCTCCTCACAGCGCGGAGGAAAAGAGCAGAGGATTTGCGGGAAGCGCCTTCGGCATCGTCGGACTTGAATCGGCATTCCCCGTAATGTATACAGCTCTCGTGAAAGAGGGGATACTGGATATGGACAGGCTCATAGAGCTGATGTACGAAGAGCCGGGAAAGCGTTTCGGCCTTGCGAGGAAGACGATACGCGAAGAACTCATGTCAGACGCCCCGACATTTGCCGTATGGGATCTTGACAGCGTATATGAAATAGACCCGGAAAAGTTCATGTCCATGGGCAGAAGCTGTCCCTTCGAA
>CASEFF010000053.1 GCA_949287115.1 uncultured Bacillota bacterium
AGCGAAATATATCCGCAAACCTGTCCAGATAGTCCGCTCTCTCCTGCGGACTCAGCGCGCTCCATGCGGGAAACGCCTTCCTCGCCGCCGCTACGGCTCTGTCCACATCTTCTCCGTTGCCGTCAGGAACCCTTGCGAAAACTTCCTTCGTCGCGGGGTTTTCCACTTCGATATACCTTCCGCTGCAGCTTTTCACGTAAGCACCGTCTATATAAAGTCCATACTCCTTCATAGCCATCACTCCAGATAATACCTCCCGTATGCATCCGCCGCCTTCAGCGCTGCAAATGTCGTCTCAGGCGTTACCTCGAACGGCATATTGTGGAGCGTATCGGTCTCCGCGCAGGCAGCTTTCGCCACCTCCATGATCTGATCGTCCGTTATGTCCTTTGCTCCCAGCTGCTCCCACGTCACAGGAAGTCCCACTTCTATGCAGAATTCTATGACTTCTTCCAGCTCCTCAAGAGGAACGTTTTCAAGCACCAGCTGCGCGATGGTACCGAAAGCAACCTTTTCGCCGTGATACATATCGTGGCACTCCTCCAGTACCGTCATGCCGTTATGTATGGCGTGTGCTCCCGCCAGTCCCGCACTCTCGAATCCTATACCCGAAAGCAGCGTATTGGCTTCTATTATCTTATCGACCGCCTCGGTGCATGCTCCCGCTTCGAGAGCCGTCTTTGCCTTCACGCCCTCCTCCATCAGAGTGTTGAAGCACAGCTCCGCCAGCGCCATGGCAGCTCCCGTGGTCTTTCCTCCGGCACACGAAACGGCGCCGCTCTGTTTGCATGCTCTCGCCTCGAAATACGTTGCCAGCGCATCTCCCATGCCGGCAACCGTAAGGCGTACAGGCGACTTCGCTATTATATCGGTATCCATCATCACAAGGTTCGGGTTCGCAGGAAGGAAGAGGTATTCCTCGAAAACTCCCCCATCCGTGTATATTACCGACAGGGCGCTGCACGGAGCATCCGTGGAAGCTATCGTCGGACATATCACGACCGGCGTACCGTTGTAGAATGCCACCGCCTTGGCCGTGTCGAATATCTTTCCGCCTCCTACGCCTATCACCATGTCGCATCCCTTTTCCTTCATGAGAGCGGACAACCTGTTTATCTCCGTCCTGCTGCACTCGCCGTTGAAGTAGTCAAATTCCGGCTCACATTCCACGCCGTCGAAGCTCTTCTCTATAAGATCTCCTATGCGCTTATATCCGCCTTGACTTATCAGTATGAGCGCCTTCTTGCCGTATCCGGCAGCATATGTACCAAGCTTTTTCATCTCGCCCGATCCCTGCACATATCGCGACGGGCTTATCAGGATCTTTGCCATAAAAACTCCTTTCAGTTCAGCAGTCATATCGTCACCCACAGTATACCATACGGACGCCAAAAAAGAAAACATCCCGCCGCGGCATTACCGCAGACGGGACATTTCCCCGAATCAAATTAAATAAATGGAGGAATCCTCTGGGGGATTCTCATAAGCGTTATGCTGTCTTTATGCAGTCCTCCAGAACCTTGAGGAATTCACGGCAGTCATCCGGATATATCTCACCCATGTTGGCAACCTGGAACATGCCCATTGCCTCGTACTTGCCCTTGCCGCTGTAAACGACATAGCCCCTCTTTTCCATATCCTTGAGGAACGCCTTCAGGTCGCGGCCTTCAGGCAGGAATACTGATGTCACCGTGTTTGCCATGAGGCTTTCATCCTCTATGAGGAGCTTGAGTCCCATGTCCTTCATGCCCTTCCTGAGTATGCCGGCGCATTCCTTATACCTGGCGATCCTTCCCTCGACGCCGCCGTCGGCCAGCGCGTTGTCCAGAGCCGCATCCAGCGCCCAGAACAGGTTCACGTTAGGCGTGTTAGGCGTCTGGTTCTTGTCCCTTGCGTAGATGTAGTGCTTTGCCAGATTGAGGTATACGTTTTTGCCCATCTCCGGAGTCAGCGTTTCGAGAGCATCTACCCTGCCGCATACGTATGCCGATCCCGGATATGCTCCCAGACACTTTCCGCCTACGGATGTGGCAAATGTTATGTTGAAGTCCTTAACGTCTATGTATTCGCCTGCCGCTGCCGAAACGCAGTCAACGAAGAACCATTTACCGTATTTTGCAGCCAGCTCGCCCACCTTCTTTACAGGATTTATCATGCCGGTCGAGGTCTCATGGCATACCATGGCTACCACCTTTATGTCACCGTCTGCCGCCATCATCTTCTCTATCCTGTCAAGGTCAGGCACTTCGCCCCACTGGAACTCGCAGTCGACGAGCGGTATCCCGTACTTTTCTATTATCTCCAGCAGCCTGCCGCCGAACTCGCCGTTTCTTATGAGCATTACCTTCTCGCCTTCATTGAAGATGGAAGAAAGTACCGTTTCGTTGGCCGATGTGCCGGATCCCGATACTATGACCGATCTGTAGCTGTCGTCCGCCTTGAACAGCTTGTTTATCTTTGCAGTAGTCTCCGCATAGAGCTTTTCGAACTCCGCCCCTCTGTGGCATATGTCATAATGCGTCAATGCCTGACGTACATTTTCCTTTACCATGACAGGTCCCGGACTGAATAATTTTGGTGCACTCATCTCCTACACTTCCTTTCGATATCATCGCGACTTTGCATATATTTGTTTGATCTATATCCGGGTTTTAAAATCCCCGGATCTTTGAAACCCCTTTAATTTATACTTCTTTATTCTTCCGACCAGTTCTTGGCCCTTTCGACCGCCCTGTGCCAGTTGTAGAGCAGCGAATCCCTTTCGTCGACGCTCATCTTCGGCTCATACCTCTTCGCCAGCTTCCAGTTGCCTTCAAGCTCCTTGATGGATCCGAACTCTCCCGTCCCCAGAGCCGCCAGCTGTGCGGCGCCGAGAGCAGTTGTGTCCTGTATCACCGGCACGTCTACCGGTATCCCCAGCAGATCGGCCTGGAACTGCATCAGGAAATTGTTGGCGGTAGCTCCTCCGTCTGCCCTCAGTATGGTTATCGGCATATCGGAGTCTATGTTCATGACGTCGAGATTGTCCTTCACCTGATATGCCGTGGCTTCCAGCGTTGCCCTGACTATGTGCTCGCGCGTCGTGCCGCCCGTTATGCCCACTATCGTGCCTCTCGCATACGAATCCCAGTGAGGTGCCGCAAGGCCGGAAAACGCCGGTACGAAGTAAACGCCGCCGTTATCCTTCGCATCATAGGCCATCTTCTCTGTTTCGGACGCCTTGTTTATTATCTTTATGCCGTCCCTGAGCCACTGGGTGGCTGCTCCCGTTATATATATCCCGCCGTCAAGGGCGAAGTCCATCTTTCCGTTTATCCTCCACGCCACCGTGGTCAGAAGGCCGTTCTGGGAATACACAGCCTTTTCTCCGGTGTTCATCAGCATGAAGCATCCCGTTCCGTACGTGCACTTTATGCTTCCCGGATCGAAGCACGCCTGACCGAACAGAGCCGCCTGCTGATCCACAACGGATCCCGATATAGGTATGGACGCCCCGAGGAAATCCAGGGGATCCGTCTTCCCGTATACCATGGCGCTGTCACATATCTCCGGCAGCACAGACCTGCTTATCCCGAGGATGTCGAGGATCTCATCATCCCACTTGCCGGTGTGTATGTTGAGCATCATCGTTCTCGATGCGGTGGAGCAGTCCGTCACATGAACCTTTCCATGGGTCATCTTCCATATGAGCCACGAATCGAGAGTTCCCGCAAGGATACGTCCTTCCTTTATCTTTTCCTTTACGCCTTCCACGTTGTCGATTATCCACTTGATCTTCGGTCCGCTGAAGTACGAGTCCGCCATGAGCCCGGTCTTTTCCCTTATCATCTCGCCGTGCTCCCCGGTCAGCTCGTCGGCATATCTTGCCATCCTTCTGTCCTGCCATACTATGGCGTTATATACAGGCTCGCCCGTTATCCTGTCCCACATCATGACGGTCTCGCCCTGATTGTCTATGCCTATGCACTTGATCTGATCGGCGCTCACGCCGCCTTCCCTTAAAGCCATGTCTATGGACTCCAGCACTCTCTGCCACAGCTCGAGGGGGTCGTGCTCCACCCAGCCCGGCTTCGGATAATACTGCTTGTGCTCTCTGTAGCCTCTTGCCACGACGTTCCACTGCTCATCCAGCAGCAGCGTTGTCGTTCCCGTCGTGCCCTGATCCAGTCCGATGTAATACATTTTCTTTTTACTCATCAATCAATCCCTCTTTTCCGCAGGTGTCAATGTCATACGTTAAGTTTAAATGGAAATGTATCTTTCAATCTGATCGTAATCGATCTTTGTGAACAGATTTTTACGGAATTCTCCCGCCGAACATCGTATCAGCTTCCTGTACGTCCTGTTCATGTGCGCGTGATCGAAAAATCCGCAGTCAAGCGCTATGTCCACCAGCAGCTTGTCCTTTTCTTCCATTATCCTGCTCATGGATGTCTGCAGCCTTATTATCTGCGAGTACAGCTTTGGCGATATGCCGACGCAGCGCTCGAACATCTTGTCTATGTGTCTGGCGGTAAAGCCGGTCTCCTCCGCCAGCTTTTCCACCCGTATATTGCCCTGATTCCGAAATATCCTCTCCGTACAGTACCTTATCAGATATTTGTTCGGTTCATCCTTCATGGCGGATCTTATCATCCTGGAAATGAGCCTTATCCTCTCCGTTATCCCGTTTTCCCGTTCCAGCACCGAAAATATCCGGTCAGTTCCCAGAAGACTTTCTTCAATGGGTATCGACTTATTCGTCAGCTTTCCGGCATCTCCCTCTATGAAGGACGAGCCCGCTCCCGGCAGGAACCTGATGAATATATACCCCTCTCCCGGCATTATCTCCAGCTTTTTCAGCTCGTCCGTGACGCCGCATATGTATCCGCTTATCTCGCCGCTGCCGATATCGTCGCTCCGAAACACCATGGTCATACATCCGTCCGGTACCATGGGAAGTATCTTAATCTCGTCCGCTATGGATCTTACATAGAATATGTCCGCCACCGTCGTATAGAGAGGATGGCCGAAACCCACGTCTATCTTATTGACTTCAAAGCCCTCGTCCTCGAATATGAGCGGCTCATACTGCACTCTCGTCTCCGTGGGAGCAAGGTACTGTTTTCTGCTTATTACGAACGACATTCCCCGTCACAGGCCTCACTGGTAAAAATCAGAACTATTTCTTTCTTCATTTTTATGATAGCACTTGACATTATTCCGGTCAACTTCTCTTTTTTCCTAGTATGCGATGTTAAGGCGGTGTAAAATATATTTCGGAAAAGGAGAGATCTTTAATGGACGTATTGCAGGGTATGGATCCCGATAAAATGATAATCATATTACCATCGGCTCTCGTCGTGATGTACCTTGTGATAAGCCTGCAGAATTTTCTCTGCAAACGGAGCAATCCTCACATAGGGCTCATCCTTCCCGCTGTATGCTTCATAGCAGCGACGGTACTGGCGGTAAGACCTCTACTGGTGGTCGAAGACGGCGGCGCGGGAGCGCTCATGCCGCTTTGCCTGAGGATGTGGCTGACGTTCAACATCGCTACTTTAGTGTTTCTGTTTCCATATTACAAACACTATAAGATGCGCGCGGCGGCAAAGCTGCAGGCGGAAATGTCCGCCGAAGAGCCGGACGCATCCGCAGCGGGAACTGCGATAGGCACGGGAAATGACGATACTTCAGGCAGCAGATGATGCTGCGTATAACACTATGATCGAATGATATAAAATTTCACATATTTATATTCATTACTTTACTTTTACTATTTATTTTAAGGAGGTCTTTTTCTCATGGAAAACAATTCCAAACCCCAGACTCTAAACAGAACGCTGGGTCTTGCGGAATGCGTCACCATTACGGCCGGTGCCGTAATAGGCGTAGGCCTGTTCACCGTCGGTTCCAACATCGTCGGCATAATGGGCGGTACCGTAATCATCGCATCACTGATTTCGTTCGTGCTCATCCTGTTCCCGTGCGCTATGTACGGTGAGATGAGTGCAGCGCTGCCTCTGGCCGGAGGTACGTACTCCTTCGCGAAGAGAGCCATCAACTATCCTGTGGCCATCTTCGAGAGCTGGAACTACACGCTGGCTCAGATCGGTATCGGAGCTTCCGAGTCTATGGCATTCTCCAACTACTTTTGCAGACTGCTGAACGCTCTCGGACTCAACGTTCCGGTAAGCAACGACAACTACTCGCTGATAGACCTGATGCAGGGCGAAGTCGATCCTGCCGTATTCTGGTGGAGAGCCATCCCTGCCATCTGCCTGTTCATCCTCTTCACTTACATTTCCTACAGAGGAATAGAGATGAACGGTAAGACGCAGAACTTCTTCATGTTCTTCTTCTGGGCATGCTCGCTGGTATGGTTCGCTACGGTTATCGCAAAGGCTGATTTCTCGAGCGTTACCGAAATGGTAGCAGGCGTGGGTATCCCACCTGAAATCAACGCATTCGCTCAGGCTGTACTGCTTGTACTGTGGTGCTTCTTCGGGTATGAGACCATCGTAGGTATGGGATCGGAAGTAAAGTTCCCGCAGCTGACGCTGCCGAGAGCTCTGCTGATCTCGCCGTTCTGCGTACTGGCCGTAAACCTGCTGTTCCAGTGGTTCCTGTGCGCACTGACTCCTGCAGAGGATCTGCCTGCACTGGCTGAATCCGCAGCACCTTACGCCGATGCCATGCAGTATGCCGGCATCGTGGGACTGCCTCTCGTAATACTCTGTCTGGGTATAACGCTGGGCGGTGACTTCTCTACCATGAACCCTTGTATCGCAGGACCTGCAAGATACATCTACATCATGGCTGAGGACGGCAACTTCCCTAAGTACTTCGGTAAGGTACATCCTAAGTTCCACAGCCCTCACAGAGCTGTAGTGCTCTGCGGAGTACTCGGTATATTCTTCATACTTTCGGGATCCATCAAGATCGTAGCGCTGATGTGCTCGTACAACCAGATACAGTCCTACATCATAGGATTCTGGTCATTCCTGGCACTGCGTAAGAAAGAGCCTGATCTCAACAGGCCTTGGAGATGCCCTGCGGGAACGTTCGGAGCATGGTTCAGTATCATATGCTTCGCACTGCTGCTGATACTGGCTTACGACCCTGTTGCCATCTGGTACAACATCATCTGGGACGCTATAGCCATACTGTACTATCTGATATTCGTACGCAAGAGACCTATACCTCAGGAAGCCATCGACGTGGAGGCACTTGCCCTCGCCACTGCCGATCCTACTCCTGAAGAAAAGGACAAGCTGGACAGACAGTACAAGCGCTGGAGAATCGGATCGATCTGCTTCGCCGCTGCTGCCGTTCTGCTGTTCGTTATCACATGGATAATCTAAATCTGACGATATACAGATATTTGAAAGAGCCGTCATAACGACGGCTCTTTCATAAATCACGAAACTGTGGTAGAATACCCATATGCCGCACAGCATGTAGCATTGCAGGCATATCGCTAAAGCTTAACTGATCAATACACAGATGAGGATCGCTAAATGAGAAAAATTTTCGGAACGATAATATTCATATTTCTTATAATACTTTCGACGGCCGGAGTTGCCGCATACGTAATGCAGGAAGCATTTCAGGAGCCAATAACATTCAAGGAATTCTTTGAGATGGTATTCTGACCGTTTTATCACGGTGATCCTGTTGAAAAAAGGGTGTCACATCAGCGAAGTTCCATCCGTCTGATGCGGCACCCTTTTCATATCCCTATCCGTCATGTCTGTGTCACGCGACACCGTCACATCGCACGCTCCTCATCATCCCCAGAGCTCTTCATACGTGGGAACATGGTTGTCCGGCATATATCTGGCTATCCTCGAAACGTTCATCAGATGCGTATATGTGAGGTTCTCGGATATGCTGTTGTTGCCCCATGAACCGCAGCCCAGAGTATTGGTCGGCGCCAGTCCGTTGTAATAGCTCCCTCCGGCGCTGCTGGCCGCCGTCTGGTTTATGACGAATCTGGAGACGCACAGGCTGTTTCCCACATAGGCGATGTTCTCCTCCGAGTCGGAGTGGAACACGGCGCTGTGGCCTTTACCGTCCTTTTCGAGGTTTTCCGCAGCGATCCTGACCCCTTCTTCAAGATCGGCATATCTGTATGCCGCCAGTACGGGCGCCATCTTCTCTCCTCCCAGAGGATCCGTCAGTCCCGAGCCTTCTACCTCCACGACTATCACCTTCGTATCCTCAGGTATGGATATACCCGCAAGCTGCGCCACCTTATCGCACGACTGTCCCACGGAATGCCTGTTGGCCTTGCCGTCCATGAAAAGAGCTCCCCTCATGGCTTCCAGCTCATCCTTTTTTCTCACGATGTATGCGCCTTCCGCCTCAAACTCGGCTATCATATCATCGTAGTCATCCTCGTGACATATCACCGACTGTTCTCCCGAACATATTATGCCGTTATCGAAAGTCCTGCCGGCGATCACCTTTGGTACCGCCGTCTTCATATCGTATCCCCGGTCTATTATGCACTGCACGTTTCCGGCGCCCACGCCCAGAGCCGGTCTCCCGGAACTGTAAGCCGCCTTTACTATGCCGGCTCCTCCTGTGGCTATCACGACGTCAGCGGATGCCATCAGGTTTTTCGTATTCTCCCTTGAATGCTGATCCAGCACCTGTATCAGATGCTCCGGATATCCCAGTCGCCTCAGCTCGGCGTTTATCATGTCCACCGTCTCCGTGCTGCATTTTACGGAACTGTGATGAGGCGTTATGACTATGGCGTTGCCGCATTTCAGCGCGAACATGGCATTGCTCATGGGAGTCACTATGGGATTTGTACAGGGCGTAACGGCGGCGGCAACTCCCATGGGCTTTGCTATCCTCGTTATGCCGGTCTTCTCATCGGTATCGAGTATGCCTCTCGACTTTTTCCCCTTCAGGAAAGCCCAGACCATCCCCGCCTTCTGCCTGTTCTTGGCTATCTTGTCGGGGACGTTGCCCATCTTCGTCTCCGCTACCGCGATCTCCGCCAGATACTCCGCATTGTCGTACACCACCTTACCTATGGTGGCTACGGCGCGATCCACTTCCTCCTGAGACATCAGCTCGAATTCACGCTGAGCGGCTCTCGCCCTTTCCATATATCCCTCTATATACATCCTGCTCATTTCACTGTCGTTCATGTAATGATCCTCCCGCTAAAAAAGTCCCTGTATCTCCGCTATGTTCTTTATTCCCACGATCCTGACAGGAGCCATACCGGCTGCCGACCTGTCCGCGTTTATATCGGCTTCGGCTTTCCTCAGCCTGTCGGCGTTCCTGACCGGCAGGACCAGTCTTTCAAAGCCCAGCTTCGCCGCTTCCTTCAGTAT
>CASEFF010000054.1 GCA_949287115.1 uncultured Bacillota bacterium
GTGCTGATAGC
The DNA here is from genome assembly GCA_949287115.1 of uncultured Bacillota bacterium. GTDB lineage: Bacteria > Bacillota > Clostridia > Peptostreptococcales > Anaerovoracaceae > Lentihominibacter. The sequence continues at coordinate 12 of CASEFF010000054.1, forward strand.
GGCTGCGGATGCGCTTTCGGCGGCAAGACCGGGCGCCAGAAGAGAGACCCTCGAATCGTACATAAAGAGACTTCAGAAGCTGGAGGATATCGCCAACACCACGGAAGGCGTAGAGAGATCCTTTGCTATCCAGGCGGGAAGAGAGATAAGGATCATCGCCAAGCCTGATGAGGTCGGCGATGATGATATCGTATTGCTGGCAAGAGATATCTCCAGAAAGATCGAATCGGAGCTGGAATATCCGGGACAGATAAAGGTAAATGTCGTGAGAGAGACGAGAGCCGTGGATTACGCGAAATAGAGAAATCGAAGGAAGTTGTGGAGGCGGATTTGATCCGCCTCTTTTATGCTCTGATCGTCAAAGAACGATGGGGCTTTGCGGGAGAGATATATGATCTATTTGGATAACAGCGCCACAACCAGACAGTTTCCGGAAGTCACGGAAGCTATGACGACATATATGGAGGAGTTTTTCGGGAACCCCTCTTCGCTGTATCAGCTGGGCGTGGACAGTGAAAAGGCAATCAAGAAGGCTCGCCGCCTGCTGCAGGACGCGATGGGTGCGGGAGACGGCAGCGTTTTCTTTACATCGGGAGGCACGGAAGCCGACAATACGGCCATATTCGGCGCCGTCAGAGCGCTTAAGAGGCGCGGCGACAGGATAGTGACTACGGCGGTGGAACATCCCGCCGTGACCGAATGCTGCAGGATACTTGAGGAACGCGGATTTGACGTGGTATACGTCGGTGTTGACCGCAACTGCAGGCTCGACGTGGACGAACTGAGGGATGCCATAAACGACAGGACCATACTCGTCACCATGATGCACGTCAACAACGAAGCGGGGACGGTGATGCCGGTGGATAAGGTAAAGAGCATAATGAAGGAAAAGGGCTCTCCCGGGATATTTCACTGCGACGCCGTGCAGAGCTTCGGCAAGCTGAGGCTGCCGGCGGATGCGGACGCCATATCGGTCAGCGCTCATAAGATACACGGACCGAAGGGAATCGGCGCTCTTTACGTGAGGAAAGGTGTCAACATACCGGCGTTCATACAGGGCGGAGGTCAGGAGTCGGGCAGACGGTCCGGGACGGAGAATGTACCGGCCATAGCAGGATTCGGCGTGGCGGCGGAGATGTCGGAAAGGACGCGCGAAGCAGACATGGCATCCATGAAGAAGATGCGAAAGCGACTGATGGAAGGCCTTAAGGCGGAGCTTGACGACATAGTGATCAACAGCCCCGGGGATGCGGGAGAAGATGCGGGCATGTGCTGCGGATCGCTGCTGAACGTTTCGTTTTTAGGGACCCGCGGCGAAGTGCTGCTGCACACTCTGGAGCAGGACGGGATATACGTGTCGACGGGATCGGCGTGTTCGTCCAATAAAAAGGGACAGAGCGGCGTCCTCAAGGCGATGGGCCTAAAGGACAGAGAGATAGAAGGCGCGCTGAGGTTCAGCCTCGGCAGGATGAACGATATAAGCGAGATGGATATCGTCGTGGACAGAGTGGCGGCGGCGGTAAAGCGTTTCAGGAAGCTGGGCAGCTTCAGATGAGAAAAGGGTGGGCTGAAAGATGAAGGATGAACATATTTTTATAGTGAGATGCGGCGAAGTGGCGCTTAAGGGCATGAACAAACCGTACTTTGAGCGTATGCTGGTGGAGCGCATAAAGAAGCTGCTGAAAAAGTTCGGCGACGTGAGCGTAAAAAGGCACGAAGGCCTGATATTCGTAAGGGCCGACGCCGCTCTCGATAAAAATGCGCTGATAAAGGAGATATCGAAGGTTTTCGGCGTGGCGTCCATAAGTCCGGCGGTGGAGTGTGAAAGCACGATGGAAGCCATAGGCGAAGCGGCCGTCGCATATATGCTGGAAGCTATAGAGGAGAGGGGCATAAAGACTTTCAAGGTGGAAGCCAAGCGGGCAGACAAGAATTTCCCTGTAAAATCGCCGGATATAGGCAGGCAGATAGGCGCGGTGGTGCTGAAGGGATGCAAGGTGCTGAAAGTGGATGTCCATGATCCCGACTGCCTGCTGTTCGTCGACGTGCGCCACGACAAATCGTATATATATCAGGATAAGATACAGGGCTTTGGAGGTCTTCCGCTGGGGACGACCGGTAAGGGCCTTTCTCTGCTGTCCGGCGGTATAGATTCGCCTGTGGCGACGTGGATGATGGCAAAGCGCGGGATGATGATAGAAGCCGTGCATTTCCATTCCTATCCTTACACGAGCCAGAGGGCACAGGAAAAGGTGGAGGAGCTTGCCTCGATAGTGGCTACGTACTGCGGCAGATTCAGGATGCATGTGATAAATCTGCTGCCCATACAGGAGCAGATAGTGCAGAACTGCCCCGAAGAGGAGACCACCATACTTGTAAGGCGTTTCATGATGCGTATAGCCGAGAAGATAGCCCGAAAGACGGGATGCGGGATGCTCATAACGGGAGAAAATCTGGGGCAGGTGGCGAGTCAGACTGCCGAAGCGCTGGTGGTTACGGACGCGTCGGTGGCAATGCCTGTCATGAGACCTCTCATAGCCATGGACAAGGTCGATATCATGGACAAGGCGCAGGAGATAGGGACGTACGAGACATCGATACAGCCTTACGAAGACTGCTGCACGGTATTTTTGCCGAAACATCCTGTCACGAAGCCGAAGCTCGACAGGATACTGGCATCCGAGAGCAGGCTTGACTGCGATGCGCTCATAGATGCGGCCGTTGAAGCTGACGAAGTGATCGACATATTCCCAAGATAATTTTGCGGGCGATTTGCCATGTATATTTGCCGCCACATATCAAATATATTTTGACATGTGGCGGTGGAATAGTGTATAATTTCTACTGTCGAGCCGGTAAAACGACCCGGCAGGCCATGCGCCATTAGCTCAATTGGATAGAGTCGCGCACTACGAATGCGAAGGTTAGGGGTTCGAGTCCCTTATGGCGCGCCACAACAAAA
>CASEFF010000055.1 GCA_949287115.1 uncultured Bacillota bacterium
AACATGGCTCATATAGCTCACGACGGACCGACGAAAAGCCTCACGGGACCCATAGAAAGGAACGACGTGACGACGGTGAGGAAGCATCAGGAGAGTCTCGCAGATGACGAAAGGGAAGTTTACAGACTGCTGAGCGACAGGCTGGTTGCCATGGCGGGCGGGAGGCATCCCGAGAGGAACTATTCGGAAATGTCCGCGCTGCTGGAACCTTCGGGAACGCGGTGACGAAACTGCGATAGCGGCGAGAACGGAGAAAAGAGCGCACCAAAAAGGCGCAGAACGATAGTGAAAGGAAGAGAAAAATGAAGAACACAGTCGCAAGTCTGCTTAAGATGAAAGAAAACGGCGAAAAGATATCGATGCTGACATGCTATGATTATTCCACGGCAAAGCTGATGGAATCCTCCGGCATCAACATGATACTGGTGGGAGATTCGCTGGGAAACACGATGCTGGGATACAAGGATACGCTGTCGGTGACCATGGAGGACATGATACACCACGGTGCGGCGGTAGTCAGAGGCGTTGAGGACACGTTCGTCGTGATGGATATGCCGTTCATGTCCTATCAGCCTTCGGTTTATGACGCCGTCGTGAACGCCGGCAGGCTCATAAAGGAAACGGGCGGCAACGCGGTGAAGCTCGAGGGCGGAGCTGCCGTCAAGGAGCATATAAAGGCCATAACCGATGCGGGCATACCGGTGGTGGCTCACATAGGGATGACCCCTCAGTCGGTGAACGCCTTCGGCGGTTTCAAGGTACAGGGCAAGAGCGAAGAAGCGGCAGCCCAGATTTTGCAGGATGCCTACGACGTACAGGAAGCGGGAGCTTTCTGCGTCGTGCTGGAGTGCGTACCGGCGAAGCTGGCGGCCCTCATCAGCGAGAAGCTGATGATACCGACCATCGGCATAGGAGCCGGTGAAGGCTGCGACGGACAGGTGCTTGTATGGCAGGATATGCTGGGTCTTTTCACGGATTACGTGCCTAAGTTCGTAAAGCACTTCGCCAACGTGGGCGACATCATGGTGCAGGCGTTCAAAGATTACGACCGCGAAGTCAAGGAGGGGCTGTTCCCGACGGAAGCCCACGGTTTCAAGATAGATGATGAGATAATAGCCAGGCTGAAGGACAGGTAGACAGAGAAGATGATAATCGCAAATACAGTAAAAGACGTCAGAGACGTGGTAAAGGAATGGAAACGTAATGGGCTCACGGTAGGTCTGGTGCCTACCATGGGCGCCCTTCACGAAGGGCACGCATCGCTGGTGACAGCCGCTGCGGCAGGCTGTGACAGGGTGGTGGCATCGGTGTTCGTCAACCCGACCCAGTTCGGAGAAGGAGAGGATCTGGACAGCTATCCGCGGGATTTTGAGCGGGACTGCGGCATACTCGAAGAGCGGGGCTGCCACATGGTGTTTCATCCTTCCGTAGAGGAGATGTATCCGGAAGGGTATGCCACATACGTGAACCTCGAGTCGGAGATGACGAAGCAGCTCTGCGGAAAGAGCAGGCCGGGGCATTTCCGCGGCGTTTGCTCCGTGGTAAGCAAACTCTTCAACATAGTGGATCCCGACAGAGCCTATTTCGGTGAGAAGGACGCCCAACAGCTGGCAGTGATAAAGCGCATGGTAAAGGACATGAACTTCGATATCGAGATCGTAGGCTGTCCTACGGTGCGGGAAGATGACGGCCTTGCAAAATCCAGCCGCAATTCATATCTTAATGAGCGTGAGCGCGCCGCCGCAACGGTGCTCTACCGGTCCATGGAAAGGGCGAAAGCGATGACAAAGGAAGGCGTGTCGGATGCGTCGCAGCTGCTTGAGGCTATGCGGGACGTTGTCTCGTCCGAGCCGCTTGCAAGGATAGACTATATTGAAGCGGTGGACGGCGAGACGCTTATGCCGAAGGAAAAGCTCGCCGCGGGCGACCTCGTTGCCATGGCGGTCTATATCGGCAGCACGAGACTGATCGATAACTTCACCGTAGGGGCATGATAAATGAAAGGAGACGGTCGATGAAGATAGTAGTCATAGAGCCTCTTGGCGTAGAGGAAAAGAGGTTCATGGAGATAGC